>JAESQE010000400.1 GCA_016765335.1 Planctomycetaceae bacterium | reverse complement strand
CCGCTCACTGCCAATTTAGTATAACCATGAACAGAAAAAACGAACTAGTCACGGCTTCCCATCCACAAGTGATCTTGGATGAACACGCTGACTACCACCTGAAAATCCCGGCATTTTTTGCGTGTGCAATTGTCGTAGTTGTGGGCTGTTCGATTTACTCCTACGCATCACAGTTGAAACAAAGTGCGAATCATAGCCTCGTTAAAAAAACGACTCGCTCCCGAATCTGTCATCAGGTCATGGTGTCATCGCTGGAATGTCGGCGTTATGAGAAGGACTATTTTCTCAACATCCAGGATGAGGGGAGTCGAGACAAGTATCTTCTCAAATGGCGTAGTTCGTGTGACACTTGTAAACAACGGCCAGAAAACGTAGCGCCGAGCGGTGAGTGGTAAATTGGATTAAAAGTGTAGCGCCCAGATGACCACTTGCTTGGTTTTGGTCAGACTTTCTGTTTTCAGAAAGTTCTGACTTCAACCAGGCAGGAGGTAACGGTGTACACTAACATGGAACAATGGGCTGAAATTCGTCGGCGAGTTCTCAATGGTGAGATTAGTAAGCGTGGCGCTTGCACTGAGTACAAAATCCATTGGGAGACGCTGAAGAAAATCCTGACGCATACCGAGCCACCGGGGTATCGGTTGACCAAAACTCGGGTTCTTAAAATCGATTCGTTTTTACCGACCATTATTGAATACTTGGAGAGTGATAAAAAGACTCATCGCAAACAGCGGCATACGACCAGAAAGATATTCGAGCGGCTCCAGAAAGAGCATGGATTCACAGGGGGAATTACGATTGTTCAAGAGGCAATTCGCGAGTTGAAACAAAAGTCTCGTGAAGTTTTCCTGCCGTTGAGCCATCCTCCTGGCGAAGCTCAGGTTGACTTTGGATTTGCTGATGTTTTACTTAATGGCGAGTTAACCAAAGTGGCCTTGTTTGTCATGACAATGCCTTATTCGGACGCCATTTTCATGCAGGCCTTTCCGAGAGAATGTACGGAGTCTTTTCTGGAGGGGCACAAGCGAGCCTTTGAATTCTTTGGTGGTGTGCCGAAACGCATCAGTTATGATAATTCCAAAATCGCAGTGGCCCGTATTATCGGAACTCGCGAAAGAAAAGTAACAACTGAGTTTTCACGATTGAAAAGTCACTTTTTGTATGAAGATCATTTCTGTCTGGTGAGACGTCCCAACGAGAAAGGGCATGTCGAACGACTTTTGGATTTTGCTCGCAGGAACTTTCTGGTTCCAGTTCCTTGTGTTGATTCTTTGGAAAGGCTCAATGAACAATTATGGCAATGTTGCCAGGATGACTTAAAACGTCAGTTGCGAGGTAAACCTTCTGCAAAACAAGTGTTGCTTGTCGAGGAACAATCCTCGATGCTGCCCATACCAAGGCAGACCTTTGATGCCCATCGTCTCGCACAGGCTAATGCCAATTCACTCTCTCTGGTTCGCTTCGACAGAAACAGTTATTCGGTGCCCACAAAATTTGCATATCGTCAAATTACGATTGTGGCCACTATCGATGAAGTCCGGCTCAGTTTTGAAGATCAGTTGATTGCCAGACATAAAAGACACTGGGGCCGGGAGCAATCATTCTTCGATCCCGTCCATTATTTAGGGCTCTTAGAGCGAAAACCCGGCGGGTTTGATCACGCCAAGCCGTTGGAGAACTGGGATTTGCCAGTTTGCTTTGGGATTTTAAGACGCCGTATGGAATCTGAACTCGCTGAGATTGGCACCCGAGAGTTTATCAAAGTCTTGCGGCTGCTGGAGCGATATTCAATCACTGAATTGAAGCACGCTGTGCAGTACGGTCTTGATATTGGAGTCGTTAACGCTGATGCCATTCGGTTGATATTGGATTATCAACAGGAAATTCCCAGCACACTGTTTTGTTTGGACGGTCGTCCGCACCTGAAACTGGTACAGGTTGCGCAAACAGATGTTTCTGCTTACCAGTCCTTATTACTTAGAGGTTAAGATTATGACAAAAACTCAAACCAAATCTGTTGTGTTGCTACAACATCATCTCAAGAATTTGAGATTACCAACGATCCTCAGTGAGTGCGAGAAAGTCGCCGTTCGTTGTGCGACAGATAACGTGGATCATCTCGGCTACCTGTTACAATTAAGCGAACTGGAACTGATTGAACGAGAACGCCGTGCCGCCGAAAGGAGATTGAAAGCAGCCAAATTCCCGACTCACAAAACTCTGGATACGTTCGATTTCAAAGTACAACCTTCATTGAACAAATTGCTTGTCAATGAATTGATGCGAGGTGAGTACATTGAAAAGCGAGAGAATATTTTACTGGTCGGAAATTCGGGGACTGGAAAAACACATTTGGCGATTTCACTTGGAATTGCAGCGTGTGGCCAAGGGAAGAAAGTTCGTTTTTATCAGGTGACCGAGCTGATCACGCACCTGATGGAAGCTCGTGAGGATCGAGATCTTCTGCGTCTCAAAAGACAACTCTCGAAACTCGACTTATTGATTCTTGATGAGCTGGGCTACGTCCCCGCCAGCAAACTCGGCGCCGAACTTTTATTCGATGTCATCAGTACGGCCTACGAACGTATGAGTTTGATCGTCACTACGAATTTACCCTTTGAAAACTGGCCTGAAGTCCTCGGCAGCGAGCGTCTTACCGGAGCGACGCTGGATCGTTTAACCCATCGCTGTCACATATTGGAAACCGCTGGCGAAAGCTACCGATTACAGGACGCCAAACGTCGCCGCACAAAAAGCTCAAGCGGCGAGTCAATCAAGACGAAGTAAGAAAAGGATTCACCTTTCTTGCGAACCACAGCCACCTTCGNAGGAATCTCCCCGCAACCAGCGCTACACTTTCTGCCCGCTCGGCGCTACGTTTTCTGACCGTTGNTTACAAAAAAGCCTATGCTCGCTGTTTCANACCGGAATGCGTATTGTTTGGGCCTNGAATGATGAAACTACTTAGTGTCAAACTCTTCGATACGTTGNGGCGAATCCATTGCTGAGCGGACAACATCAACTAGTGCATTTGCAGTTGGGGAAGGCAAATCTTGCAGGTCTAATCGTGAAACCAGCTTGGCGTTCTCCCAAGTAGATGTGCCTTGTTCTAGAATTTTCCAGGTTGCTTCTTCTGTTGTGACTTCTGCTTTGTCTGTGATGAGTTGCAATTCCTGTGGGAAAAATGCAGCACTGAGTACCTTGGTTGCCTCATCGATGAATGATGCATCACACGAGCTGAGGTCGAGTATCAGCGGGCGATTTAGCAGGCGAAGCTGTAAGTCGAGAACTGCGATATTTCGTTCTGGATGCCTCCAGCCGGGGGCGATTTCCACGAAAGGATCAAGCACAAACCGACGATACCAGCAGGCCGGATGGGGAAGCGATAGCTGTGCCGATTGAATGATTTGATCATCAAACGCGATCAGATCTAAATCGATACTGCGTGGTCCCCAGTGAACAGTTCTTTGAC
>JAESQE010000007.1 GCA_016765335.1 Planctomycetaceae bacterium | reverse complement strand
GCGGTGGGTTAAGCGATCCAGAGTGGCTCCGGTAAGACGTTCGCTGCCGAGCACTTCGGGCCAGTTTTCAAAAGGCAAGTTGCTTGTCACAATTAAACTCATTCGTTCATACGCCGTACTGATGACATCAAACAGAAGTTCGGCACCGAGCTTGCTGGCAGGGACGTAGCCCAGTTCATCAAGAATCAACAAGTCGAGTTTCGAGAGTTGTCTTTTGAGACGCAGAAGATCTCGGTCTTCGCGGGCTTCCATTAAATGCGTAATCAGTTCGGTCACCTGATAAAAACGAACTTTCTTCCCTTGGCCACAAGCTGCGATTCCACATGAAATCGCCAAATGAGTTTTTCCAGTTCCCGAATTCCCGACCAGCAAAATGTTCTCTCGCTTATCGATGTACTCGCCACGCATCAATTCATTGACAAGCACTTTGTTCACAGAAGGTTGGGCTTTGAAGTCGAACGTCTCCAGAGTTTTGTGAGTCGGGAATTTGGCGGCCTTCAATCGCCGTTCGGCGGCACGGCGTTCTCGTTCAATCAGTTCCAGTTCACTCAATTGCAACAAGTAACCGAGATGATCAACATTATCAGTCGCACAACGAACGGCTACTTTCTCGCACTCATTGAGGATCGTTGGTAATCTCAAATTCTTAAGATGATGTTGCAACAATACAACAGATTTGGTTTGAGTTTTCTTCATAATTTTTAACCTCCAAGTAATAATGACTGGTAAGCAGAAACATTAGTCTGAGCAACCTGTACCAGTTTCAGGTGCGGACGACCGTCCAAACAAAATAGTGTGCTGGGGACTTCCTGTTGATAATCCAATATCAAACGAATGGCATCAGCATTAACGACTCCAATATCCAAGGCGTACTGCACAGCGTGCTTCAATTCAGAGATTGAATATCGCTCCAGCAGTCGCAAAACTTTGATAAACTCGCGGGTGCCGATGTCAGCGAGTTCGGATTCCATGCGGCGGCGTAAAATCCCAAAGCAAACTGGCAAATCCCAGTTCTCCAGCGGTTTGGCGTGATCAAACCCGCCTGGTTTACGCTCTAAAAGCCCTAAATAATGGACGGGATCGAAGAATGACTGCTCTCGGCCCCAGTGTCTTTTATGCCTGGCAATCAACTGATCCTCAAAGCTAAGCCGGACTTCATCGACCGTGCCCACAATCGTTATTTGACGATACGCATACTTTGTGGGCACCGAATAACTGTTCTTATCAAAGCGAACCAGAGAGAGGGAATTGGCGTTGGCTTGCGCAAGACGATGGGCATCAAAGGTCTGCTTCGGGATGGGCAGCATCGAGGATTGTTCCTCGATAAGCAACACTTGTTTTGCAGAAGGCTTGCCCCGCAACTGACGTTTCAAATCTTCCTGGCAACATTGCCATAATTGTTCATTGAGTCTTTCCAGAGAATCAATCGCAGGAACTGGAACCAGAAAGTTCCTGCGGGCAAAATCCAATAAACGTTCCACATGCCCTTTCTCATTGGGACGTCTCACCAGACAGAAATGGTCCTCGAACAAAAAATGACTTTTCAGTCGGGAAAACTCGGTTGTCACTTTTCTTTTGCGAGACCCAAGGAAACGGGCGACTGCAATTTTGGAGTTATCATAACTGATACGCTTTGGCACACCGCCAAAAAATTCAAAGGCTCGCTTGTGTCCTTCCAAAAAAGATTCGGTACATTCCCTTGGAAAGGCCTGCATGAAGATGGCATCGGAATAAGGCATTGTCATGACAAACAAAGCCACTTTGGTTAACTCGCCATTAAGCAGAACATCAGCAAATCCAAAATCAACCTGAGCTTCACCAGGAGGATGGCTCAATGGCAGGAAAACTTCACGAGAGTTTTGCTTCAACTCGCGAACCGCATCTTGAACAATCGTGATTCCACCGGTGAATCCATGCTCTTTCTGGAGCCGCTCGAATATCTTCCTGGTCGTATGCCGCTGCTTGCGATGAGTCTTTTTATCACTCTTCAGGTATTCAATAATGGTTGGTAAAAACGGATCAATTTTAAGAACCCGAGTTTTAGTCAGTCGATACCCCGGCGGCTCGGTATGCGTCAGGATTTTCTTCAACGTATTCCAATGAATTTCATACTCAGCGCAAGCACCGCGTTTACTGATCTCACCATTGAGAACTCGCCGACGAATTTCAGCCCATTGTTCCATATCAGTGTACACCGTTACCTCCTGCCCGGTTAAAGTCAGAACTTTCTGAAAACAGAAAGTCTGACAAAAACAAGACAGGTGGTCATCTGGGCGCTACACTTTTATTCCAATTTACCACTCACCGCCGGGCGCTACGTTTTCTGGCCGTTGTTTACACCAGTGCAGTTTGCCTTGCGAACGAAGCCCTGTTTCATCAAAGTGAACCACTTCGCTGNCAAGAAGTGCCTGGCGAATCTGCTCTTCGGTCGATTCTAAATTGCGAAAAGACTCTTGATTCCAGTTAGACAGCGTTCCTTGACTGATCGTCTGTGAAAANAAATCTTNNACCAANTCACATCGTTCGNTCNTANGGCANCAACTGATATTGATTCAAATAAACCAGTAGCGCCTTGATGCGCNAACCATATTGCACCGACGTTTTCGCTTCTTCNGGAAAGNNGGCTACATTGCAGCAACCACAACCGGGACACGTTTTTGNTTCTGCGCGATGCTCGGTGACTTCCAATTTCAACGGCGGGATATCGATCACTTGCCGGCAACGCACATCGGTTGCTTCCACAGATTCAAGTGGATAACCACACCGATCACATTCACCAACAGTGTGAGGCACGACATGATCAGGTNGCTCGACCATTTCCAATCGCGAACCAGTATGCCCGGATTGTCCGCCAGATTATTGCCGCTCGGCTTTCGCAAACTTTTTGGTTTCGGCTTGTTGTAACCATCACTCGACGGTGGCTTGCTGCTGTTTTGGCTATTCTTCGCCAGTTTGCCCCGCAGCTCTTTATTTTCTTCTTTCAGTTGATTCACTTCAATTCGCAAAGCTGTGAGTTCATCAAAGAATCGCTGAATGAGCTGATCTTTTTCAGAATGAGAAAGATTAGCAAGATTTGGCAATTGTAGTGACATTTGATAAACTCCTTACCAGATGCTACTACAATAAAAAGGAAATCCAGTCCATACCAATTACCGCTGAGTAGTTACAACCTTTCATAAATAATGAACTTACAACCATCGAAAATATTAGAAAAATGGTTGAGTCAGTTGATTAGGTGCTCCCAAGGTTTATCGTGCTGGGTCTTGACCTGTCTTTTACACATAAGTCAGCTTTCCGTTTTTCTTCCTGGGCCGAAGGTTGTCCAGGCGAGAGAGAAGTCGGTCATTCGGCGCAGGCCTATCCAGATTGATTGCGGACCCGGAGGGCCATCTTGGGGGCGGTTGTTGTAGCCCCCCAGTTCGGCCAACATCGCAATAAATACCGACAGACGCGGTGCAACTTCCGGAATGGGTTCATCACACGCAATTTTCCAGACCGGTTGCCATTCCTCATCCGCAAACAAAATATCGCACGACAACTCCGGACACGCGCGACCCATATACGTCACGTACAACAATCGCCAGGCGATGATTTTGTAAAACATCAGACAGTTTTTCAGACGCGTGGTCGTCTCCAGTTGAAGCTCTTCCACTCGGCAACCCGTTTTCAACACGCGGAAGAAAATCTCAATCGGCCAGCGGCCCATGTACACATCGGCCACAAACAGAATATCGCTGGTTGTGCGAATTGGCAATGACGTGATCAATAACCAGCTCACTGCGGTGCCATCATCGGGAGGACTCACTTCTTCAATCAGCACCACATTGACTCTCACGCCCGGAAGATGGCTTCGTGCATGCGGCGGCTTCATCGTCACTGCCATAGCACGGAATTCCAGCACCGCATCGCGAGCTGCTCGCTTGGGAGTTCGAGGCAAATGGATTGTACGCGTCATTCTCAACTTGGAACCAGCAACCTGATCTCGCACTTTGCAATACGCAGCAGGACCGGCTGTGCGGTCGCGTTCGGGTGTCGAACGATTGGCTTTCGCGCGAATGACAAAGTCTGCGGGCAGCTCCTGTTGCTGAGCATCCAGAAAGATATCGTAGATATCGCATTCACGGTCCGCCACGCTGATGAGGTGCGTTTCCGGGTGTTCCCGTGAAACTTCGCAGGCGAGCCGATAACCTTCCAGCCAGCGAAAACTTTCTTTTGTTTCAATCGGATCGCCGCGACGTTCTCTGGTTTTGCCCAACGATTCAGCTGTTCTGGAAAAGAACTCGACCCCCAGCACGCCTAAGCAAACCCCTTCGAGCGTGAAGGCTACGCTGCTATGATCGTACAATCCGAAACGATCTTCTTTGTTGAGGCAACCTGCATCTTCGGGAGGATGTTTTGTGTAATCGAGTTCGGTAGTGTCTTGAACAAGTAGTACGATCGGTTGCTCACCGATCCGTTTTTTAGTTGCCTTGATGTGGGGTTCGATAATTTTGCTTGGCGTGACTAAATTGTTGTCAAACAGCCGGTAGGCCGCCTGCGTTTCCGCCCACCCCTGGCAGGCCGCGTTGATACTGGCTGCCGGACTGGCAGCTAAAGTTTCGATGAGTATTTCAGCCCGCAGGTCCAATCGTTTGTCTCCCAGATGAATACCGTGTAATTCCGCACCAATTCCGTAGCACATTCTGCACCTCCGTGAAAATCAAGAGAAACTTTACAGTTAACAATTGAAAGTTCATGGCGCAAATTGCGTGCCAAACGATTTCTTTTTTTCTATAATGTTGGATAAACTTATGTGTAAAAGACAGGGCTTAAACCCAGCATCAATGTCTCTAATCCCTGTGAACCCTTTCATATTGGAAACATCAAACCTGAGAAAGGTTTTGTGCATGTATTTGATGACGTGACGCTGAGCATCATGCTTAGTGAGCTTGACACAATTACCGACCTCGTCAATTACCTTTCTTGGAAGGAAGAATTCATACACTCGAACAAGTTGTCCCTTGCGGAAGGAGAG
>JAESQE010000399.1 GCA_016765335.1 Planctomycetaceae bacterium | reverse complement strand
TTCCTGTTGTGTTTCTGATATAAATGCCAGCTATTTGTTCAGGAAATTTACGAGCAATTTCACCGTACATTTCTGGGTCTTTTTCTCCGGAATCCCCGAAAAGCAAAAAGCGTCGTCCAGGGTATTTCAGGATTAATAATTGAATGACATTTTGCTTCTTTTTATAGGCCGGAAAAATCTTTTTCAGAAACGTAATATCTTTCAGTGCAAATTTCCGAAGATGAATCGAGCCTTCTGGGAAGTTATGATCAGAAAGAAAACCTGCAATCGGCTTGTACAGCTGCCACGGAGTTGCAGAAATGTAATGAAAAGATGTCTTTGGGGACGCCAGTTTAGAAAACAAATGAGCCATACCCTCAATTGACAGAAACGGCTTGAGAAAAGAGTTTTGCAGCATCTCCTGCTTGTTGCCAACATTCGTGAATTTGATGGTGTCATCGATATCAGAAATGATTGACAGTCCTCGGTCACCAATCAGATGAATGTCGCCACAGACTTCAATATTATTGTCGCCACGCTTGGCATTGATTGTCGTTTTGATGGAACCATGTGCGGTTGAGCTGACATTCGTAGGTGTCTCACTTAATTGAATATCCAGCACCCCTCGAAAGTGACCATTACGTTTGCTTTTCGGCAATATAAACGAACCTTGTGAGTGTGAGACCTGGATCGGAATTTTCTTCCGACTTTCGACGACAAATCCATAGGTACGTTCTCGGAAAAAAGGGGGATCCTGTTCATCGCGAGGTAACTTCAATGCCCGGCGTAACAATCCAGCAGTCGCTCGCTGAAAGTTTGCGTCCTCTTCTGCATCAAAGCACCATCCGTGAATATCTGCGATCCACGAGTTCAACTCCTGATCGTGATAGGCTACAGTTGGAAACAGAACAAGATGATTGCCGTTAATAAACACCAGATCTCCACACTCATTTTTCATCAAAGAATGAATTCAATCCATATTCCCGGAGTATAACATTTTAGACATCACACAGTGTGACGGCTTCTTGCAGGCCAGTTAAGGCATCTCGGGTGGGAATGTATTCCTGGCCGACAAAGCCTTCGTATTTAACGTCTAAGAGTGCTCGCATGATCGCTGGGTAACTGATTTCTTGATTCTCGTCCAGTTCTGCTCGACCGGGGTTGCCTGCGGTATGAATGTGTCCGATGTATTCGTGGTGCTGTTTGATGCGACGAATAACATCCCCATCCATAATTTGCACGTGATAAATATCGAAGAGTAACTTCATTCGCTTTGAACCGACACGTTTGAGGATATCGATACAATATTCTGTATGATTTCCCTGGTAACCGGGGTGCCCTTTCATTGGATGGGTATCGTCTCGGGTATTCAGCATTTCCAGGCAAAGATTCACTTTCTTCTTTTCAGCTAGCGGCATCAGTTCTTTGAAGAACTTTACGCAATTGTTTGCACCTTCTTCATCTGAAATGTCCCCACTCATGCCTGTGAAGGTGATAACGGAAGGGCAACCAAAATCTGCGGCTTGCTCGATGCGCTCAGACAATGATTCTTTAAGCTGTCCCCAGTTTTCTGGATTGTTGGGACCAATACGGAAACCGTGGCTACCGGCAATGGCGCATGTCAGACCATGTTTTTTGAGAGTGGGCCAATGTTCCGGAGCAATCAGTTCGATGCTGGGGATGCCCATGCTGGCAGCAAGTTTTGCCATCTCTTCAACACCCCAATACTGCTTATAACACCAGTGAACCAGCGATTGTTTAATGCGGCCTTTAACCTTGGGGACAACTGTGTTCTTATCGAATGCCTGCGCGGAACCCGCTGCAAGAAGTCCAGCAGAGGCTGCTAAAGCTCCCTTTATCATGGATCGTCGAGTCGTACCTGAAAGAGACTCGGTAGTTTGATCATTAGGTTGCTGGTTTGGCATTTGCTGTTCTCTTTCAGAGCGGTTCATTGTGTGATTTGTGATGGTTTTAGGGTATCTCTAAAATTGGTTCTCCCCCTTGCGAAGGGGGAGTTAGAGGGAGTTTTAAACCTGTTCTTTTCTATTAGACTGCCTTTTGGACAGCTCTTGGATTTAATCTTTTAAAGGTACCGTTTGTTGAATAAACAGGCATAACTTGCTGCGATTAGAACAGATTTAGGATACTCAATGGCTGAAATGATGTCGAGTAATATCCCATCGCTCGATTAAGTTCCGGAAAACATTTTGTGAATAATTGGCGTCTCATGTTGATTGGTCAAGCAGTGCGATTAAATATGTCAGTATTTGATTGAGCAAATCTTCCTGCCTTAAGGTTCTCAGTGAGACATTCGATTCATGGGCAGGATAGAACTCTGGGAGTTCGATTCGGTGTACTAACATGTCGCACTCAGATTGTTCTTTTCGCATGAAGCCGACAAAGGCCAGTCCGTCCATGTTTTCAGGGGCATTGGGGCCTAAATGACCAGTGACGGAGACAGCCAGGTTTGCTTCTGGAGTCATTTTCAGTACGCCCGAGGCCATTTGGCGAGCTACTGGATCGCTGACGGCTGTAATTGTTGGATCAGCAAGTATTTTGGGATCAACTCCCAACCAGCCGGATTTACTCATGTCTCGGTAAGTAACAGTTGAGCCACAAAGGACATCAGAGATTCCCGGGATAGATCCGAGAGTGACTGCTACAAGTCCGCAGGTGCAACTTTCAGCAAAGACAATTTTTGTGCCCTTTGCTTTTAACAGATCAGCTGTTTGCTGGGCCAATATTGATGATTGTTGAGAAATTGACATGTCAGGGTTGTTGAATCATTAAGACGTGGAGAGAAGTGTTGATAGGCTCTGGTGGGTTTTGATGCAATCGTTAAGTATAAATGAAAAAGGCACAGATGTATTATCTGTGCCTTTGGGCGTGCGTCAACCTTTAGCTTTCACTCTGCAATGCATTTATCATGAATACGAGGCCAGAACTTTTTGAGTTTCCAGTGGTATTTGCAAACGTTAATTTTGTAGTCATGCTTTTTTAGAACATGAATTTTTCGAATCTTTGGGCAACGCAATTCACAGCACTTTGTCCAAGGAAACTTGACAGGCGGAATACAAACATGATCGCATTCAACTTTCCAGCAGTATTTCGATTCCTGAACTCGTTCCTTGCATAGCTTGCAAGTGACTTTGCAGGGGGAAGATGATGTCGTGCAGCAATTGCCATCGGTACAATCTGATGGTGTCCCTGCACGGTATTGCGTTTCGGCACTGGCAGACTGCATGTTTGCTGAGAGTAAAACTCCGCAAAGTAAAATTAGTAAGACGTGTGAAATACGAATCATTTATAAACTCCAAGGCAATGGCTATTTCTTGTTTTTAGATGCGAGGTCTGTTTTGATGTAGAATCCCTTAGAAGTCAGCAGCAAAGCGAAGACCGGCTGTTAACGAGTTGCCACCAGTTAACCCAAGGACCGGGGCATGGTCAGAGACGTCTCCATAAAGCAAGTTGAATTGCAAGCGAGAATATGGTGTCCAGTACCAGTTGACAGCTCCGGTTGCCAAGCGACCGACACCTCCTCGGATATCGTTATCAGACAGATCAGCCATTCCATATCTCCCAGCAATTTGCCAAGCCCCCCAGCCATGGCCTCGTCTTCCACGATATTTATCAACCAGGAAGAAATTTTCGAACGGTTTGACGCGATTGATCGAGCCGACCTTGCGTTTGATGGGAATGTGCTCACCTGTCAGAAAGTACGAAGCCTGCATGTAGTAACCCTGGAAGTTCAAATCTGGACCTGTCCCAGCTGTCGTGTTGTCCCGTTGCATCCAGGTATGCATGAATTCGCCGCCCAGTTGTAATGATCCAACATTAATCATCGTTTCAAATGCAAGAACTTCGTACCATTCTGCCCCTGCGATTCGGCCTGTTGACATCCAGCGTGATGATGAGCGATTAGACATTCTGGTTCGAAAGCGAGCCTGGTTAGCTCCAGAAACCAGTGCGTCGCTATCGCCATCGGGGTTGGCAGCCATAAAAGCTGTTCCCCAGTGGAAATAGCCGCGACCACCCGATGTTTCATCGTACCAGGGGGTTCCCGACACACGTGCATTTAAGCTGTATTGCATTGCATCGCCAATATTTTTTCCGTCAAGAGGCGAATTCTCCTGTTGGAAAATCCCGTACTGCCAATTGAATGATTCGTCGTCCGTGTATCCGTAAACCGTCATTCCCAGGCGGCGAGCATCTTCGTTCATCGATTCAACAATCAAAGGACGCTCCATGAACATATTGAATCGACTGCTGTTCCAGTGATCCAATCCAATAGGGCGTTTCTGGTGCCCGATACGTACCGATTGATTATAGGGGAGTTCTTTGAAACCAATAAATGCATCTTTCAGAGCGGTAGATTCCGGATCGGCAAAATCGGTTTGCAATTTCCAGAACATGGTTTCCTGAATATCGCCCGAAAACTCCAGCCGAACTCTGCGAAACCCCCAGCGAGCTTCGGGGTCGGTACCAGCCATCGGGCCAATGGGGTGCTCAAAAGCGTCAATCCCGTTGGACGTATTAGCGAATGACCAATGGTCGTAGTGCAATCGTCCGCCAAACTTGAATGTGGTGTTCTTTTTCGAACCGAGTTTTTTGTCAACAATTGCAGATTCATGTTTTTCCCACTTGTTTTCCAGTTCAGCAATCCGGTCTAGCAATTCGGCGGTTGCATCATCCGTATCGTCCTCTAAGTAACCGATATGTGTTACCCCTTTGGGTGAGACCGATTCCACTTCACTCAGGCGTCGCTCTGTCTTTTCTAAGCGAAGAGTAAAATCGTTAAGCCATGCAGGCTCATTGCCTGGCTGCATCAACCATTCTGGGCTACGGCTTGGAGATTGAGTGAGTTTTGCGTCGCCAGCGTGCAATAAGTTGCTTTGACATTGTGTCGTAAAACACAGTGTCAAGATAATTGTGGCGGACAACATGCACGGTTGGATGTGCATTTAAGGAACCTTTCTTGGTCATTGGTTGCTAAAAGTAAGTCTTTATCAGGTGTTCTGTTCACTGGCATACCATTTTGGGCAGCTCTGCTACCCATATCGATCATTCGGGGTTTGCAGGTTTTTTCGAATCCGCAGGTTTGTTTGATTCTTAACAATACTTTGCCTAGGACGAACTGCTTGTTCCGGTTGTGAGGAATAGTGGGGGTGACTCGGTGGACCGGACTGGTACTGTGTATAGATTATATATATTCTGCTTGATCTGGCTTTTATTTGGTTGTGTAAAGTAGATTACAGAACAGGGGCTACGTTACGTTACAATTTGTAATTATCGTGAGAAATGTATTACGGACAGTGGAATACTGTTCATACTTTGCGTAGCCTTGTATTGTCGATGGACTAACATNGAGTTTTTGACTGAAATCGAATTGGGAGGACTGGATTGATGGGGATCGGTGAAAATCAAATTGGCACACAAAGGATGACGATCTTGAAAAAATTGTTGCTTTGTTGCTTCTTGCTGCTCAATGCATGTTTTCCGGAGTATGTGCATGCCCAAACCTTAACCTCTGATGTTGATTATAAAGCAACGCTCGGGCCTGTGCGTACTGTTGAAGTAGAATTTGCAGCAATTGTGACTGCGCCTTATCACACAAAAATTCTCAAAGTCTGGATGCCGCTGCCTCAATCTGATGTGGCTCAGAAAATTTCAGATCGATCATTTCATGTATTCCCAGGCGATGTCAAACCGTCGATTTCTTCAGAGAAAAAATATGGGAACCGGTTTGCGTATTTCGAATTTAAAAACCCTCAGGGGGCACAGATTATTCGCCAGAAGTTTCGCGTTGAAGTTTCTGAACTTTCCTGGAAATTGAAACCAAGAGAATTTCAAACGATTACGAAGTGGCCAGCAATGTTTGATCGTTATTTGGAACAGCCTATAGAAGTTGCAATGAATGGTGAATTCCAAGAGATTATTAGACAAATTCAGTCCCGTTCACAGTCAGTGGTTCAACGATCTGAGGTTGGCTTATTCAGTGCAATGAAATGGATCGATAAAAATCTGACTTACGATCATGTGATCGCATCGTTGCAGGCAGATCCGCTCCACGCGTTGACTCATAAACGCGGGCATTGCAGCGATTATCATGGTTTATGTGCTGCGTTGGGGCGGAGCTTGGGGTATCCGACACGTGTGACTTACGGATTACAATTATTTCCGAAAAGCTCCCCTTCGCACTGTAAGATGGAAGCATTTATCTCTCCTTACGGCTGGGTTAGCTTTGACCTTTCCGAAACTCAAAAACTGATCGCAAAACTAGAGGAATCGGATCGTGAAGACAAAGAGGTACTCATCGAAAACCTTCGTGATCGCATGAAACAAGGGTATCGAGAAAACTCCTGGGTGTTGCTGACACGTGGAACCAATTATGAACTTTCGCCCCCTGCATCGGCTCCAGTGAAGGTCGTGCGGACCATTTATGCAGAGGCTGATGGAGTTCCCTTGCCCGAGCCGGATCCCTCGAACGAGCAGCAAGGAAAGTTCGCCTGGATGACAGCTCACAAGTTTACCTCTGAGCAACCACTTGAAGCTGCGTTCAAAAATCTGGAGCGATTGAAGTCTTATTCAACCGCTACCCCAAAGTAATCATTCCGGCTGAAGCCCAGATTGAGGAGCGTTGTGGATGACTGGTTGAGAATCTCCCTGGATCGCATCGATCTTCTGGGAAAAGGCTTCGACGGATTTGTTGTCTGCTAAGGTTTTCAGTTTCAAAACAGTTTGCCAGCTCTCCCCTGCCCCGATGTTAACAACTCGCCCTTGAGTTCTTTCAAAAGCTTTGAAGTTCGGGTAGCTCGTTGATGGTTCCAGTCCGGTGCAGTAGCCGTCTTCGGTGGCTTGTGTGTTTTTCCAGATCGTAAAATAGGGCAGCGATTGCAAATCGAACTCGATGCCAAATCCGCTGTTTCCAGATGAGCTTTTGACCATTGCAGCTGAACGCTTCTGGGAGTCGCCGTTTAACTTGCAGAAATAAACTTGTTCTGCGTATCCAACTGTTGGTGGTAGATAGGTGAAAGGCGTTGCGATGTCCTCAGCAGCCCGGGCATCTTTGGGAGCAAGTGATTGGATGGGGGCTTTCCAGCTGGCCCCAGATTCCAGGACTGGTTGTCCAACATTAATATGATACAGTAACTCCAGTTCCGCAGGTCGTGAAGCTCGATTCAAAACCGTGTCGCAAATTTGAATTTCATCGCATCCCAAGGAGATACGGTATTCTGCTTGTAGTTCCAAGTTTGGGCCAAATAATGAGGCTTCCCGCACGATGCCTCGAATAACGATGGTTTCACTTTCTGCGTTGGTTTCAAATTCAATCTCGACGGATTCAGCAGGCAGGTTGGCAATTTGACCGTGAAGCGTGACATCCGATTCCAACGGACTGGCAGCACCATCGTCGATTCCGGGAGGTCCATTAAACGAGAGTCCGCAGCGACAAAGAAGTTCGTTGAATCCCTCGACCCAACCCAGATTGTTTCGTGATTTCAAATTAATATAGGCAGGGTGGACTGGCTGAAGAACCGGTGAGTCCCAACCAAATCGACAGCCTTCGCGTTCAATTTTCCACAGTCCCATGCCCCGTGTTGCCAGGATGGATACTGTTTGCAATCCGTTATTCACTTCAATCAATTCAATGCCCGCAGAAACACCTGATGACATTGTTGATTTTTTAACAGACCATGCAGTGTTCTTACCAAATTCAGGGATGTCTGATTGAGAAAGCGTGATGGCTGAGGAGGCACCGTTTCCGCAAAGAAGATGTGTTGAGTTCTGATTCATGGCTGTTATTACTTAGTGATATTTGTGGTTCAATGAAAAAATCATCAGGGAACAAAAACTTGTTCCCTGATGATATGTTTTGGGGTGGTAAACCGAAAGTGCGAATGTTGATTATTTAGGCCAAACAACATCACCAGGATTTAATCCGCTGCGGATTTCGATTTTACCATTGAGGGTATACCCCGTTTTTACGAATTGTTTTTGCTTTTGTTTTTCTGATTCTCCCGTCCGGACATAAGGTCGCGGATCGTCGGAAAGCTCTTCTCTGTAAACCATCGATACCGGAATCGCAAGGGCTTGTTTGTTTTCATAAATATGCAGCTTGATTTTGCA
>JAESQE010000398.1 GCA_016765335.1 Planctomycetaceae bacterium | reverse complement strand
CAAGCGTGCAATGTTCGCAAATCGTCATCAAGCAAAACACGCATTAACCGGATGAACCTTTTATTTATCTCTGTGCCCTCTGTGGCTAATATTTCCGAGCCTTCGTGGTTCATAAAAACACGAGGTTGATTAATCCGCAAAGGTACCAAGGCCATCACTGGCCCGGCGATTCAATTGCCTTGTCGGTGCTTGTTCATTGATGAAATGTGTCAGTGGGGATGCAGCGAGCTTATTTTCCGAGAATTTCACGGATGGATTCTGCGGTGGGTGGTTTTCGAGGACCGGTTTGCGGGATCGGCTTGAGCCTTTTAATCTCGTAAACAACTTTCTTTTTTCGCTTGGCCTCAGACATCGCCTGGAGTTCAGAGAGAAAAGTGATAGTCGGCTGGCGCAAAAAGCCAAGGACCAAAAAGATGCCTGTTAACGATCCGAGAATAATATAGATCGGATATCGCATATCGAGGCTGAATGGGGCCGCGATAGCTAAACAGGTAGCGACTCCGCCAACGAGAACTAAGGTCGTTGCAATCAAAGGCGTACGAGATTGATCAACTCGAAATGTTTTACGTTTTGACATACTTGCTCCCGGATTTAAGGAACGGAAGTGCTGTTAAACAGAACTGTCTTCAGGGAGTCTCTCAAAATTGAATTCCAGAGATGCTTGAAGACAGTTGGCTATAAAAAGAGGCTAAACCCCCCTGTAACTCCCCCTGCGTAAGGGGGAGAACCAATGATTAGAGCTACCTTCTCGTAAATCATTGAGATCCTGTTCGATCAGGAATTTTTCTCAATGAAAATTGTTTGTTCTCGATCTGGTCCAATGGAAACAATATTCACAGGGATGCCAACAAGTTTAGAAACAGTATTTACTTATTCTTGAGCTTGCTTGGGAAGATCGTCCCATGTTTTTGCGCCTGTGATATCACATTCCCAACCAGGCAGGCTTCGATAAATTGGTTTTGCTGCGGCCAGGTCGTCAATTTGACTCGGGAAAACTTCTGTTCGCTGACCATTAATTTCGTAGGCTTCGCAAATTTTCAATTCAGGTAATTTACCGAGCACATCCAAGAGCATCACCGCGATGCAATCCACGCCACTAACTTGTGAGCCGTATCGCGTAGCGACTGCATCGAGCCATCCGCAACGACGAGGCCGACCGGTGACGGTGCCGTATTCGTTGCCTTCATCTCGAATGTGTTGACCAACTTCATCAAGTAATTCTGTTGGGCAAGGACCTCCACCAACGCGAGTTGTGTAAGCTTTGACCACTCCGATCATTTTTGAAATATGCCTTTCGGGCACACCAGACCCCGCATGAATTCCAGCTCCAGAACTATTGGAAGAGGTGACGAAAGGGAAGGTTCCGTGGTCAATATCCAGCAAACTTCCCTGGGCACCTTCAGACATCAAACGTTTGCCCGCTGCAATTTGTTTGTGCAAATACTCTGTTGTATTTGTGATATGTGGTCGGAATCGTTCCCCCAAGTCAACATACTGATCGACAATTTCTTGAGCATCAAATGCTTTGTGCTCGGGATCCAGAGCTGAGAGAATGGTGTTTTTGAAATCAACAATTTCAGGAAGTTTATCACGAAGCACATCGGGACGAATGATATCCCCCATGCGAATGGCGTGGCTGCGATTTGCTTTTTCGCGGTAGCACAATCCAATTCCTCGCATGGTGGTGCCAATGGCTTTGTCGCCTCTTTGCTTTTCGTAAATCGCTTCTTCTGCCATATGATAAGGGAACACCACATGAGCACGATCACTGATTAAAAGGTCTTCACCGATTTCGATATCCTGTGCTTGAACCCCTGCAATTTCTTTGAGCAATGCTTCGGGATTGATCACGACACCGGTAGCAATCACTGAGGTGACTCCTGGACGAAGCACACCAGCTGGTAACATCGAAAGCTTGAAGGTTTTCCCATCGAACTTTACTGTATGACCAGCATTATTCCCGCCCAGATATCGAACGACAATTTCGTGTTGATCGGTCAATAAGTCGACAATTTTACCCTTGGCTTCATCACCCCATTGCAAGCCGATTACTGCAGTTGCTGACACGTTTATATCCCAGTTTCAATGTTTAACGGGAAGCTCTATTAATTCAAAATTCATTGTAAGCGGAGGGTAGACATTCTTGTCTGCCTTAGAGATAAGGCATGCTCGAATGAAACAGACTCAGAATGTCTGTGCTCCTTTTGAATTAATAGAGATCCCCTAAAATAGTGATGCATTCCAATAATATTGCCGAACCTGCCATATAAACAGCCGGGTATGGCGCAAACCAACCGTGAATACTACTCACTCTTCTGAACATACTCCAGCGACAATGTGGTCTGTTTTGTAAACTTTCATGCGAGCTACAAAGTTGCGTACTGTAAAACGTAAGGGAACCTCTAGTACCAAACTCAATTAATACTTGCGTAAAGCTATCGCTCGTGGCCTTGTACTGACAAGGACTTAGTAAAGATGCAATGCGCGAACAAATATGCGAATGCGTATAAAAATTGAATCCCAGAGCTTCTTGAAGACAGCTTGGTTATAAAAAGCAGCCACCCCCCCTCTCACTCCCCCTTCGTAAGGGGGAGAACCAATTTTTAGAGATTGCCATCACGCAGATATTCGGCTCATTGCATAAAACGTGGTCTTACGACCATTACTTGGTGCTGTTTTGGGCAACATTCCGCTTGGGGCGGATCATATAACATATATTGGATGCATGCATGCGGATTGTTTTTTTGGAAATGCTCCAATTGATTCGGGAAACCTGCTGCTGGGTCGCCAGTGATTTTTCAATGAGCGTTTTTCCTGTCTGTTTGTCGAGAACGAGCATTCGGAACTTATTGAAATACAGATTATGAAGCCTTTGGTATTTCATTGCTCCGAATATTAAGACCGGCATTTGATCAATGTCTTGCAGGACCAGATTGAGGCTTTTGACAGCTTGCATCCACATCTGTTTTCCAGATTGGCGATCAATCGCAACAAGGTTTCCGCTCACTCGCTGATTCTGGATGTTGTTTAAGTAGGTCGGTTGCCCCGTGGAGCCATTCAGAATGACGAAGACCTGGTCTTTGCTGCCAACGGCGTAAATTTCCCGAACCCGATCAAACGCATCCTCCTGAATTTCCCCTTCCAGCTTCACTTGACCATCATTCAAATTCACAATATTAACGGTTCCCTGTTTTTTTATGATGATCAACGATTCGGCGTCTAGCAATCCAATGTAATCGTCTTTGGCAGTGTAATGCTCCCAAAGTTTATCACGGGTAATCAGATCCACCGCAGAGATGACCACCGAACCGCTTCTGATACCAAGCAGGCTGCTGGAACTTGTGTTGACAGCAATAATATGGTGTCCTGAAACTGCGATTCCATCGCTGACCAGTGATGAGATTTCGCCAGATTCAACGATTCTTCCATCAGAAGTATTTACGACCAGGGCATCAGAGATGTTCGGAGGAAGAATCAATAAATATTTATCGTCTCCGTAAACGGCAGTCCCTCTGGGGATTCCCCGTCGAACCCAGCGGATTTCTCCATCGAGTGGGTCAACTGCAATTAGTTCATGCCGACTGAAGTAGCACAAGGCGTCAGAAGTAGAAATTGCCAACGGGCCAAACTGAGTATCTTGCTTGTTAATACTAATTCGAGCAGCAGCATACTGAGCCGTTTGCAGCCTGGTAATTTTTTTCGAAGTGGCATTAATCACCTGGTAGCCTGTTGCCTGGGAAGCAATGGGTCGAGACCAGACCAGTCGTTGATCAGGAAGCGAATAGCATTGAATGATGCCTCTGTAATAAACGGTCAGCAGGTGACCATCAACTCGAACCGGAAGCACTTTGCCTGCACTTGAACCGTTATTTTGCAGCAAAGGTAGTGACCAGGTGAGTCGGTCATCGCGCAGTCGATAAATTTCCAGTCGATTGGTGATATTGTTGAACAGGAATCGATGCTCTTTATAAAACGGAAGATCAGATTTCGATAGATTTACCTGACCCGTTTGAGAACGCGAACCGGAAGTGCTGATCTGCACGAATTCGAATTCTTCGTTCCCCCAACTTTGTCCAGAAATGTTTTCCAGTGTCGAGCTGGGCCATTTTTCCTGCTTTTTCTCCTCTAGCCATTCGCCCAGAGTCAAGCCGTCCAGTAGAACCAGTTCGGGATCTTGTTTTTCAAGAACTTCCAGATAGAACATCGCATCGCTATTCAATCCAAACTGATGTAGTAGTTCTGCTCGTCTGGTATTTGCCGTGGCAACAACAGATTCGTCTTTGAGTTTCGCCATCATTTTGAGGGCAAATTCAGCGGTGGAAAAATCTTTCTGTTCAATTGCCAGTTCCACCATGCAAAAATAGATCGCTTCTATTTCGGGATGAAATTCGTAAACACGAACCACGTGAAGCATGTGCTGAATGTCATTTGAATCCATTGCAGATTCAATCGACTTTTGAACCGTTTGAATAATCTGTGAAGAGACTTCCCCGGACGAGTTGCCCCACAGTTCTTTCAACTGAGTATTGAGCCAGACATCTTGCCGGGAAGACAAGGAAGCATCGTGCACATCATGCGTCAAGTTCTTGCCTCGGTATTTTGCCAATTGAGAATAGGCTTCAAATGCAGATGCGTAATCCTTTCGAGCCAGCATGCGATCTGCTTGCAGGCGAAGATATACCTGGTGCTCGTGGTCTGTTTCAATATAAGTGGGGATCTGCTGGAATTGTTGCTCAAACTTCAGCGGTTGCTCTTTGACCGTTCCAATTAAACATTCGAGCATTTGACGACGAAAGGGAGTTTGCTGCGAATCTTCCAGTGAGCTGGTATCGATTTTCGTTAACGCAGCCAGTCCTGCTTGAAATTGTTGCTCCATCGCAAGAACCTGAGCCTTTTTCAGCAACGCCCAGGCATCTTGCGGATTCTCTTTGAGTCGCGTTGTAATTTTCTGTTCCACGATCATCTTTGGTTGAAACATCGCCACTGTGTCGGGGCCAGCCGAGATGAGCTTCCCCCTGGCCATGACCAAATTCCCAAGCCTCAAATCAGAATCTGCAACATGGGCACGAGAAGTGAATTTTTTCTGATCCAAATCGAAATACCAAATTTCCTGCTGATCCATAGGCAGCATAATCTGGTGCCCTGCAATCAGTCCCCGCCCACAGGGAATCGAACGAGTTGTCCGATCTGAAGAATCGAAAACAGAAAAAGGAACCGTCCAGGTTTCATTTCCTAAATTAACATCGTAACCGGTCAACGCGTCTTCGCTGGCGACAATGATGTCCGTCCCGTAACAACCAACCGGGTAAAGTCCTTGCTCCAGCCCTGTGCTTTTCCATCGCTGCTTTCCATCAGCCAGGCGAAATCCGATAAGAGTCGGTTCTTCAAGTGGTGCATAAATGATGGTCTGACCGCAAATCATTGGAGGCGTGGCGAACCATCTGCTTTTGAGAGACCCTGGATGAGAAATAACAAACCCGCCGCCTCGCTGACGGATTGGTTGACTGCTGGGTGTCTTTTGTTTTTTGGTGTAGCGAGACATCCAGAGAATTTCGTGCGATTGACGATCAATCCCCACGAGCAACCCGACATGTGTGGGGCAGACTAAAACACCTTCAGAGAACGCGAGTTGCGTAGCCCCCCACCTGCGTGCCAGATCTCGATCAATGGGTGCATCGGTATAAGCAAGTAATTGAGACCACAAAACTTTTCCGTTTTCAGGCTGTAAGCAATAGACTCGCAGTGCATTTTCACGCTCTCCGATGACAAACAACTCGCCGTTGTCGGTCAAAGGAGGGCCGAAAAAGAAGGTGCCAGCCAAAGGCGGATCGATTGGCTCATTCAAAGAGGGTCCACCAATATGCCAAGCCAGTTTCCCAGTTTCCAAATCGTAAGCTGTCAGCCGATTCGAACTCCAGTCCCGATGATAGGCATCGTTTCTGGAAAGGCTGAAGTTACTGTAATATTGCCCAGGTTGTGTTCGAGAAAGAACTGCGTTGCGTTCAATGACAAAAACATGCTTGCCTTCGCTGCTAAGCGTTCCATGCACACTGTTTCGCATGAGCAGGTTGGTCACAGGTCGTTGCTCGGCCTGGCCTCCAGGGTATCTGTTGATGAACGCGCCATTCGCATTCCCCACAATGCCTCTACGAATCTGAAAATTGATACCAAAATTACTGCTATTCTGACTGGTAGCAGGAACTCCCGCTAACAGCATCGCAGGAGAGACTTTTTCTCGCGACTCCCATAAAACCGTTCCCGACTGAGCATCAATTGCTTTGAGTCCATCCAGAGTTCGTATCACAACACGATCACCAATCGTAATGGGCTGCATCATCGGGATCGCTGGGATATTGCTGATTTTCAGGTCTTCAACCAATTGATTAATCTGGCGAACAATCTGGCTGTTCTCAGCCATTTTGTGTTGCCAGTCACTCAGCAGCAAAGGGGCAGTCCCCTCGACCGGGGCTGAACGCCGGGCACTGCCTCCAGGAAAAAGCCAGTTCGTCAACGGGGGATTAAACGCTAAGCTCAACTTGTGCCATTGTTTGCGGAATTCTTCAATCGAATGACCAGGTAATCGTCTTTGCAATTCCTTCTGTTGATTTTCAGTCAGAGGGGCGGATTCGTTTTCGCCCAATGCGCATTGTCGATAAACCTCTCCAACTTTCAGCTTCCACAAAGGGTCGGAAACGAATTGGGCAGTTGTCGAATCGAGCCTTTTGTACCACTGCGATGCAACAGCAAATTCGCCTTGATCCAAATGGTAAGAAGCAATGTGATTCGCTGCTTCGTATCCGGCCTGAGTATGAAAGTAACGCCTGGCCACATTGCGGATTCCCGAGAAGTCAGACTGTCCATAAGCATCGTCAAGCATGCGTTGAGCCAGCGGGCCGTATGTTTTTTTGTAATACTGTTGTGCCTGGGAGGGTAGTTTTGCAATTTCCTGTTGACTGACCCAGTGAATCGAACGGTATTGTCCATCGCTTTCCTGGATGATAGATTCCTCGGTGAGATCCAGGATTTTCTGAAGCACTTCCAACGCTTCGGGGTACTGCTTGAGCTTGATGCGGGTTCGGGCACTGTAAAGCAGAGACTGCTGTTCTCGAACTAAAGGGGCCCGCTGATCGACGGCATCTTTTTTATAAGTTGACCGACCGTCTTCGGGGGCTTCTTCCAGTGCGTCTTGTTCTACTTTTTTGGGTTTCTTCCCAAATATCTGATTGACTATTCTTTCCAGTGGATTCACCGGCTTTTGTACTTTTTTTTGCTGAGCAATCCCCTGGGCAGGCAATTGCAAAACAGTCGTTACAAAAACCACTGCCAGCAGTAGAAGTCGGTAAATTGGTCTGTACATAACGTTTTATCCATTTTAGCAGGATGTGAAATTCGTCCCGTTCACATAAGGGTACCTCTAGAAAAAAGTTCTCCCCTTTACGAAGGGGGAGCTAGAGGGGGTTTAACCTGCTTTTAATAATCAAACGGTCTTCAAGAAGCCCCAGAATACAATTTCTAGAGGTTCATATCATTTGCCGGAAATATGTCAGGCAGTCGATATTGTAATCTGATTTCAAATCGGATACCAATAGATACCAATAAAATCACGTTGAACCCAAATTATTCCATTCTTCCATCGCAGTGAGATTTGAGAAAGTCTTAACTGTTTGTGGATTACTTTCTGATGGCAATGAGGAATTTGAGATGCGTTTGAATGCCCCGCTACAGCTTGCTTTACTCCGTTTTTGTTTTTCGGCGATTCTGATTATCGGTGCAACAGGGCAGTTTGCTTTCGGTGAGAAACCGGAAGAAAAAGTTCCGGGATACACTGAGGTTGATCTTGGTATCGACCCGAACCAGGCCGTTGCAGAATATTTTGAGATGGAAACCAGACGAATCGAGAAAAAGTTTTCTCTGAAGCAAGTCGATGGAAAAACCTGGCTAAAAAACAAAGATCTCTATCGAAAGCAACTCGCCGAAATGCTGGGGCTTTCTCCATTCCCTAAACGCACGCCGTTAAAAACGACCATCACCGGCGAAATCGTGGAAGAAGACTTCATCGTTCGCAA
Source organism: Planctomycetaceae bacterium (assembly GCA_016765335.1). GTDB lineage: Bacteria > Planctomycetota > Planctomycetia > Planctomycetales > Planctomycetaceae > Rubinisphaera. The sequence continues at coordinate 2,998 of JAESQE010000398.1, read as the reverse complement.
CCTCCATTATCAGTCTTCCCCGGGTTTGTATGTGACAGCGAATTTGTACCTGCCGAAGAAAGTCACCAAACCTGTTCCTGCAATTTTGTATGTTTGCGGACATGCTCGGGTCGTCAAAGACGATGTCAGTTTCGGCAACAAAACCAACTACCATTATCACGGTGTCTGGTTTGCTAAAAATGGTTATGCCTGCTTGATGATTGATACAATTCAGTTGGGTGAATTACAGGGAATTCATCATGGCACATACAGTAAAGATATGTGGTGGTGGAATGCCCGTGGGTACACACCGGCTGGCGTGGAAGCCTGGAACAGCATTCGAGGCATTGATTATTTGCAGTCTTTGCCCGAGGTAGATGCCGAGCGAATAGGGATCACCGGGCGAAGTGGTGGCGGCGTGTATTCGTGGTGGACCGCAGCGCTGGATGAACGAATCAAAGTCGCGGTTCCGGTTGCGGGGATCACATCAATGCGAAACTACATTGTTGATGGTTGTATCGAAGGACATTGCGATTGTATGTTTATGGTGAATTCTTACGGCTGGGATTTTCCGATGATCGCTGCTCTTGTTGCACCGCGTCCGTTGTTGATTACCAATACCGACAAAGATCGTATTTTTCCGCTTGATGGCGTGATGGATGTTTATTGGCAGACCCGGCACATTTACGAAGAATTGGGAGCAGGAGATAAAATTGGAATCGCCATTTCAGAAGGCCCGCACAAAGATACTCAACGGCTTCAAGTCAATGCGTTCGAATGGTTCAATCGATTTCTGAAAAATGAAAAAAGCGAGCAACTGGAACCGTCCGAAAAAACGTTTACGCCAGAACAACTCAAAGTCTTTGCAGAATTGCCCACAGGCGAACGGACAACAACAATCCACGACTCATTCGTTCCTCAAGCTGCACCGGTTGTGCCAAAGTCTTTAGAACAATGGAACAGTCAGCAACTCAAATGGAAGCAGCAACTGAGTCAACAAAGCTTTCATCAATGGCCCAAACAGAATGCTCACTCAGGCGATTTGAATGTAAAACAACTGAGTAGCGAAACGCAAGGCCATCTGAAAACCACCGTTTATTCTTACATGCCACAAGCTCCTTTTGTGCTGCCTTTATATCTTGTCGAACCCGTCTCGAATTCTAAAAAGAACGATTCAGTCACGTTGTACGTTTTAGGCGAAGAAGATTGGAAAGATTTTACATCTGGAGAATTGCAAAAACGAATTGTGGCTCAGCTCGGAACAACCTGCTTTGTTCCCACTCGCGGGATCGGGCCAACTGCCTGGCAAGGGACGAAAAAGGATCTGACTCAAATCCGCAGACGATTTGCACTTTTGGGGCAAACGCTGGATGGCATGCGAGTTTGGGATGTCAGGCAAGCTTTGCATGCCGTTCGTAAAATTCCGCAGTGCAAAAATCAGAAAGTTCACTTGCGGGCACGTGGTATCACAGCCGGCATCGCATTGTTTGCCTCTTTGTATGAAGCAGAAGTGGACGGACTGACGCTGCAAGATCTTTCTGCTTCACAGTCATCCGGGGCCATCTTCCTGAACGTGCTCAGAATTTTCGATACTCCCCATGCACTGGCCATGGCTGCATCACAATGCCCGATTCAATTAATTAATGCTGCCCCAACCGTTGAAGACTATGCCTTGCAGGTTCGAGAAATCGCGGGATCAAAGCAGATGAAGATTCAAAGAAACTGATCTATTCGATTTGCTGATGTTAACACGTTGCTGATGTTAACACGTTGCTGATGTTAACACCGAGAAGGAGAGATACTGTGTGTAAAATTTGTATCAAAGGATTGATGCTTCAGCTCGGGATTCTGTTTTTACCGTTCTGCCTACTGATTGTTATGTTAAGCGAAATAACTTATTCACAAGAGATTAACAAAACTGAGATACAGCAAGTGATTCCAATAATGAAAACTCTTGGCGGTCGGCAATTCTGGGGAGATGTTCACTTCTTTCGAGAATTGCGAATTCAGAAAAATGTGTTAACGAATCACTATCGCTTGCTCGACGGGAATGATCAGCGACTTGCATTTGGTACATTCCAAGAGTGCCTGCAAGAACTTAATAAGCAACGCAAGGCTCGAAACTTGGAGCCTATGTCCGGAGAAGCCGTTGTCCTTTTGCATGGGATTATGCGAACTGCAAAATCATTTGAACCACTTCAGCGAGAATTGGAAAAGCAAGGATACCTTGTGTTCTCTGTGAATTATCCGAGTACTCAAATTACGATTGAGCAAGCATCAATCAATTTACAACAGGTGCTGAAATCACTCGAAGGAGTCGAGCGATTTTCTTTAGTTGGGCACAGCATGGGAGGTCTTGTCATTCGAGCCTGGTCCCGGGATCATGAAGATGCTCGTCTGGAAAAGGTCGTGATGCTTGGAACTCCGAATCAAGGCGCAGAGTTGGCAGATGCCTTGAAGGATTTCTTGCCGTATCAATGGGTGATGGGTAAAGCCGGGCAGCAACTGGGGACTGATGAAAAAAACATTCCCAACCAACTTCCGGTGCCAACCGTGCCTGTCGGTATTATTGCAGGAGGACGGGGCGAGAAATCAAGAGGCTACAACCCTTGGCTTCCAGGGGATAACGATGGCACAGTGACCGTTGCCAGTACCCACTTGAAAGGGGAAGCCGCTTTTTTGAGAATCGCTTGTTTGCACGCGTTTATTATGCGTGATCCAAAAGCAATTCAAGCAGTGGCCCACTTTATCAAGCAGGGAACTTTTTCCCCCAACGCCGCCAAGCCAATTCTTGCCAACGAGTCCGACAAGTAATGCCAAACTCAATTAATACTTGCGAGAAGCTCTCACTCGTGGCCTTGTACTGACAAGGACTTAGGGAATGTTCAACTCGCAAACAAATATGCGAATGCGTATAATTTCCTCATCTCTCAACGAACAAACAACGCGGGATTCCAGGATGCAGGGTGGCGTGCTTGCACCCACCTTCGTGTGCCTGTTGAGTCTCTAAAACCAAAAA
>JAESQE010000397.1 GCA_016765335.1 Planctomycetaceae bacterium | reverse complement strand
TTACTGCTGTGGGACTCCTCCCGGCAGCTGCAATGGGAATAAATATTGTCGAATTTCTGCGCGGGGCAGCTGATATGACAGATCGATTCGAAAACGCAGAGAGCGGGGATAACCCGGTGATGGATTACACTGCGGTTTGTCATCTGCTTGAAAAACATTCCGGACTGAAAACTCGAATTCTTTCGACATGGGGCAAAGCACTGGAAGCCTCTGGTCTTTGGTACGATCAGCTACTGGCAGAAAGTCTGGGAAAAAATGAACAAGGTGCATTCCCATTAACAGTTGTCAACACCCGCGATTTACACAGCCGGGGCCAACAACATCAAGNAGGTGTACGTGATAAACTGATTACGAATGTGCTTATTGGAAAACCGAATGATGACGTTTTGAAGGTTCCGAGTTTTGATGAGAATCGAAACCAGGACCAGCTCAATAAATTTTCCGGAAAAACAATGCCAGAGATTTTGCGAGCTGCATTTGATGGCACCAACAAAGCGTACGCAGATGTCAAACGCCCGACTGCTGATTTGATTATCCCGGAATTGAATGCTCACGCGATGGGACAGTTTTTCCAAATGATGATGCTCACAACAGTTTTGGAAGGTCGCCTCATCGGCATCAACCCTTACGGTCAGCCAGGTGTCGAAGCTTACAAAAACAACATGAACGCCATTCTTTCTGGTGATGCGTAATTGTTGAAACCAAGGAGCCGAGCATGTTTAGAATCCGAGGACGTCGTTCATGGTATAGATGCCGGGGCCTTGGGTGACCAGGTAGCGGGCGGCGTTGATGGCACCGAAGGCGTAGCTGTCTCTGGTATGACCGCGAACGTGAACTTCCAGCGTTTCGCCCATTAAGCCAAACACGATGGTATGTTCGCCAACGTTGTCGCCGGTTCGAAGTGCATGATAACCAATTTCGGACTGAGGACGTTGGCCCACCAAACCCTCTCGCCCGTGAACGTGTTCGGTTTGCCCGAGCTGATCTGCAACGATTTCGCCAAATCGCAAAGCAGTTCCGCTGGGTGCGTCTTCTTTGAATCGATGATGCCTTTCAATGATTTCGACATCGACCCCATCGCTGAGATCTTTCAATGCATGGGCAGCATCTCCGACAAGTTTCATCGCCAAATTCACGGCTGTGCTTGTGTTGGGAGCAATAATCACGGCGGCTGTTTGACCGGCACTTAGCACCGTCTGTTTTTGCTCGGGAGTTAAACCTGTGGTCGCAACAACCAGCGGAATTCTACGTTCGCCACAAACATTGGCAATCGAAATACAAGCATCCGGAACGGAATAATCGATCATGACATCAACACGTTCGACCATTTCGCTGGTCAGCGGAACACCGATGTTCCCGACCCCTGCTAATTCGCCAGCATCTTGTCCGATCAGTGGAGAAGAGGCTGAGTCGATCGCGAGTGTCACTTCGAATGCGTCATCTGCATGAGCCAACGCAACAATCCGTCGTCCCATTCGTCCGCCAGCTCCGTTAACGCCCAGTTTCAGTACATCTGCCATGGTATGTTCAATCGTTTTCAGTAGGCCGGGACAAGCCGGCAAATATAATAATGATTAACCACGAAGACACGAAGAGCACGAAGTAAAAACTTGGATCATCGGCCTTAAACGACAACCGGAGACCCCTTACCCTCGACCAGATTTCTTCTTAGTGCCTTCGTGGTGAAAAAACTTTTTAATGAGACCTACTAGATATTTCATCCGCAAGGAATTTTAAGAATTTCCTGTTGCAGCGGTCCGCCGGTGACGATCACTTCACCTTGCGAATCGATAAACACATCGATTTCGCTTCGCATGCCGAAATCATCCAGATAAATCCCTGGTTCGATAGTAAATAATGTTTCTTTCAGGATCAAACGATCCTCGTGCATTTCCAGGTCATCCAAATGTGCTCCGTTGCCATGCACTTCTTGAGATAAACTGTGCCCCGTGCGATGCAAAAACGCATCACCAAACCCCGCAGTCTCAATCACTTCGCGAACAGTACGATCAATCTCCCAGCCATAAAGATCCTGGCTGGCAGCGAATCGCTGTTTGATTAATTTAATTCCCGCATCACGAGCTTGAATGACTACCGAAAACGCGTTGCTGTACTTTTCTGGAATTTCATCGCCCAAATACGCCATGCGTGTGACGTCGCTGTAAATTGCACCGGGAGCTTTCAGTTTGCACCATTGATCAATCATCACCAAATCGCCAGCTCGAATCGCGGTATCTTCACCTGTTCCTGTTTCGTAGTGAGGCAATCGATTATACGGCGGCTTGGCAACAATCGGCGGGGAATAGGTGGTCATGTTTTGTGATTCGAAAAAGTCGGTGATTCGATCACAAACAACTTGCTCTTCTACTTTTCCATGTTGATTAACCTGTTCTTCAATAAACTTCCAGGCCATTTCAAACGATTCCCGTGTGACCTGATCTGCCTGCAAATGCATTTCCCATTGTTTGTCGGACAATCTCGCTTCAAAGAATTGAACCAGGTTCCCGGAAGAGGAAATTTCAACGCCTTGACTCCGAACCAGTTCAATTGTTCCTCCATCGACACGGGAAACGTAGGGATTGTTCGCTTGAGGCGAATATTCCATCGCAATTGTCTNACTGCTTTGCAGAGTCGATTCCAAAGCACTGTGCAATTCTCGCCAACTTCGATAAGTGATTTTAGACCCCGGAAGCGAATCGAGTGCATCTGCTTCAATGGTGTGTACAATTTTGATTGCTTCACCCGATTGAGGAATGAAATAGAACCACCGCCGAGAGCCTACGTGCTGAGAGTCCAACTTCAGAACGGTCCGAGCCAACGGATTGATACCTCGAAAATCGTAAAGGAGCCAACCGTCAAACCCTGCATCGTGCACAGCCTGCTGCATTTCCTGAAACTGCATCGTATCTTCCATCATAAGGGAACCTCTATTAATTCAAATGGGGCACAGACATTCCTGTCTGTTTCGTTTGAGTATGCTTCAATTCAAGGCAGACAAGAATGTCTACCCTCCGTCAAGCAGTATCTTTTTGAATTAATAGAGGTTCTCATAAGCAAAGAAATGAGACCACAAGCAATTGTACATGTGATCTCGTTTAATACCAAACTCGATTAAAACCTGAGCTGCGTTATTGTCTGTGGATCTATCGGAAAAGTAGCCGGGCCACTTTGACTGTTTTAGGATCGCTGACTTCCAACTCAGCCAGAAACTCTTCTGCCTGGGTCACAAACTCCGGCACAGGTTTTCCCTCTTCCGTTGGTTTTTGCTTAACGCATTGAATCAGATAACCAACAATCGAACGCTTAATCGCAGGAACATCGTAAGGTTCCTGACCGTACATATCTTTCAGCTGGCCGATGATCGACCAATCCTGCCAGCGAGCTAAATCGATAATCACCAAATCTGCCAGCGAAGAATTCTCAAGTAAAATTCGCTGCGAACCACGCAAGCGTTCTTTAGAAATCCGGTTGCCCCCGTATTCCCACATGAATTTGATTGATTGAAGCGTAGCAAATGTTTCGCTGAACGGGACTTTGCTAGGGGATTCCAAAGAAGGCTTCAGCTTCGCATCTTCCAGAATCGCTAAACCTGCTTCCCCCGCCAAGATCAGATATCCTGCCATGATACCATCAATCCCCAGACGAAATTCGACATCGTTGGCGACCACTTTTTCTTCAAGCAATTTTTTATCTTCTTCGTTGCCACACAGCCCAATCATCAAACCATAGAGACCAATTCGAGTGACTGATGTTTCATCACTGAAAACCCATTGACGAATTTTTTCTCGTGGAAACTGATCCTTGATCGACACAATCGTTTTGTAAGGAGCATTGGCGAATTCTGCATAAGCATCATCAGCCAGCAGCGGATCGTTTGATTCCAGATAAGTCAGGAAATACGCCAGTCGTTTGCCTGGATCGTCTTCTGGTGAAGGAGCATTTTTGACGTAATCGTATCCTGCATCCGAAATATCCAGCGGACTCATCCAGCTCAATTCGCCATCCAATGTACTCAGTATCAGAACCGAAGATTCCGCGTCTCCCGGGTAATATCCATCGACAGTAATCTCCTGCTTTTGTTCCAACTTCGGGGTTGATGGAGAATTGATCACGTTTTTGATGCGATAAACTGTTGATCCAGCTGTGCCAGCATCGAAATCGGGTTTTACTCCAGATACCCATTCAGCAATCACAGCTGCATCGGTTTGGGCAATTTGTTCAGATAAGGTTAATTGTGGCCCAGAACAAAATGGACACGCTTTGGCTTGTGGCGTACTGATAGAAAAAGAAAAAATGACAGCTGCAATCATCAAGCAGAAGCTGCTTTTGCGAACATTCCACCGTAATACGATGTCTTTCATTGGGGAAACCCTCAAAATAGAGGACTGATTTGAACTCATTTTAGGCAACAACAACCGACTCATTACAGACTCCTGTATGTATTATGTACACAGATAACGCATCTATGTTGACAGATCACAGCTCTAGAAACAAGGCTGCTGATAAGTGCGAATTTTCATTGGTTTCAGATGATTTTACGCTAAAACAAAAGGATTGAATATAGGTTTTCCAACCGAAATCGCGAGTTTCTCGGGATGTCATCGTCCTCTAGAGGAATCAGGCAGAAATCGGCCGCGTAGTCGTAAAACCAAGGGGATTGAAAAGGTAGACACGGTGACAGTTATAACGGTTATGCCGATTGGTGCTTCAATAGGTATCGGCTGTTTTGAACCTGATTCGATGCAAAAAAATGTTAGGGGAAAGGATTGCAAGGGATCGTTGCTTTTCCTATAACTGCGTTTCGAGCTGTGCGGGGCAACCTCAAACAGCTCAAATCCGGACTGGTAGCTCAGTTGGTAGAGCACTGGATTGAAAATCCAGGTGTCGGGGGTTCGAGTCCCCCCCGGTCCACATCAAAGCGGGATTTTGCGTAACAACACGTAATTTCCCGCTTTTTTTGTGCGCACCAGAGTCCAATTGTGCCCTAAAACCAGCGGCAAGACGCTAGCCACCGGTCGAATTCTCCTTCTGTTCGACCTGATTAATAAAGCCCAAATATACGATTTGTTGGAGTTCACGCTTGGCATGCTCCCCAAAAGTTGATCCATGTGTTATGAGAGTCTAACCGATTTGAAATATCAAAG
>JAESQE010000396.1 GCA_016765335.1 Planctomycetaceae bacterium | reverse complement strand
AAGCTTGCGGATTTCCTCGCTGTCGGATTTCGAGGTGATTTTTTCAGCAAGCCAGACAGCTCGTTTGCGATGAGCTGGGCCATAGCCCCTTTTGGCATCTGGGGCAAGTTTCCGGAAAAGCCATTGTGCTCGTTCTTCTCGCTCGGTTTCTTCAAAAACTTCGCCAAGTCCAAACTCAGCTTGAGAAATATTTGAATCAGAGTTGTCCAAAATTCGCTGAAAAAAGACTTCAGCTACATTGTACTCCTCGCGATCCATTGCCTGATGTCCCTTGGTTAAATAGATGGGGTTCATCGCTCGCGTCTTAATCCAAACCTCTGCGCTTAGCCCAGCAACTGCTGTCAGGACAAGGATAGCCGGTATACCTAGAATGAGGTCTCGCGTACGACGGCGTTTCCAGCCTTGCACAAACCATTTGAAGGTTGCATTGATTGGCCAGGTCAACACAAGCACCATCATTCGGAAAGGCCAAAAGATTCCCTTCCTCAGGTTTTTGAGGAATTTGGTTTTGGTTCGTGATGCGCGTCTTAGCCATCTGGAGATATTTAATTTACTCATGCAAACTGCTTTCAAGCACTTCTTTGATCAGGGGCACACTTAAAAGTGTGTGATTCCATTATTCACTTAATTGGTTTGGGAGGTTGTTATGCTCTTTGATTCTTTTTTTGCTTTAATCTTGCTACTTGCAACACTACGTAGTGATGCAAATAGCTGGCGTATTCCTGATCGCTCATGGGCAAAAAACTCGGTATCTGTATGTGTGTAGGCTTGGAATTGGATAACCGGTGGCACCAGATGATTGGCCTGTTGCTTATCTACCAAAGAGCCGGATCGCAGTCTGTTTAACAGGTTGCGAATGAATGTCTCTGCAGGGGGAGGCGGTTCGACAACATGCCCTTGTGCATCGACGCATGTGTAAATGACATGTGCCTGTTCGCTCGAACCACGATAGAGTTGTAGTTCCGTCGCGACAACGTTCTGTTCGTCTCCCACGTCTCCGTTCAGTCGAGGGTTCTCTGAATGTCGCAGACTCCAGCCGATTGATGAATAGCAGAACCATAAATCATGGAACTCGGGGTAACCGCCATCAATCGAAAACATAGCTTCGACTCCATTGTTATGGTAGGTCCAAATCATTGAGTTTGCGCCAAAGACATCTGCTTTATCTCTGTTGACGGTTTTAAATCCGATTCGTGTCCATCCATCGATTTGCTCAGGCAGGTCATTTTCTGTTAATTGGAATGCAAGCTTCCCATCGAAATTAGCCGTGTGCACTTCTTTAGTGCTCCCCAATGTTCTTGCTGCACTGGTGAGGCCACTGAGCAGGAAACCGACAAGGAAACAAGAACAGAGAATCGAACTTGTTCGACCACTAAACGGCCGGTTAAGCCATTTCGTAATTCCCGAAAACCAAGGGGTCCGCTTTCTGCGTCTGTCAGAACTTTCATTCTCTTGCTCGCGGGTTGGAAAGATGTAGCGAAGAGTTTGGTCTGTGCTGATCGCCATCATGAGGATGAATACATACGACACAAAACCAACAGCCTGATGCCGCCAACCGTCTTCCAAGCCAGCGTCCCACCTATTGAATGAATAGACGATTAAGAAGACTCGAACCGAATTCGCAAGCAATACCCAAAAGACTGTTTGTATCAAAGCAAAAGCAATTCGAACCAGCCCGTAATGTCGATAGATGGTGTAGACAAGCATTGTTGTCAGGGCAGAAAACAGCGAATGAATTCCGCTACAGGCATCATCAATTAAAAATAGTTTCTGAGGCAAGCGAACTGCCACTCCCGATACGCCGTGCAAAATACCGAAGTAGTCCAGCAACAAGCTGCCTTGGGCAGTTGCTATCTTTTGCAGCTGAATCACCAAGGCGGTATCTAAATTCAAAGGCAGCGGGATAATTAAAAGCAGGACGAGAAACACCCCGCGAATCTGAGTTCTGTTTTCTGGACCAAGTATAAAATGAGCTGTGGTCCAAAGAAAAAACAGGAAAGAAACCCATCCCAGCCAGGAACTCTCAGCGACTGTAGCTAATCCAATCAAGCAGAGATTGAATACAAAATATCCTACAGTTCGCGTGGAAAGGCTTTCCTCGATAATTATGTCATGATCTCGTAATCGCTCCCAAACTAACCAGCCGAAAGCAACAATGGCTAGCGGAAAGAATGAATAATGCTCGGTATTCCACAGCCAGATGAATTGCGGGATCGCAAAAGGCAAATGCACAACTAGCCCCACAAGAATCAATACACACGTAGTGATCGGAAGAGGGAGATTTCTTGTTGTACCAGCAGGCTGGGCCTCTGTACTTTGAATCTCTGCTACAGTTTGCGACATGGAGTAAATCCGAAGGCGAGTGATAAATATTATTTGTGGGACACAGCGACAGAAAACAATCTGCCAAAAGTGTTGGATGCTTAGCAGGATGGCCTGAACTTTGACTCGGGTTGCCATCACGTTACATTTATCAAGTTGTTAATGAGCGATCTATAATTCTAGCATAGACCGATAAACACTGACTGGCAGTATAAGACCGTAGAATGCACTCAAAATCAAGTAAATTATTCAAAGATCTCTCTAAAATCTGAGTTCCAGATCCTCTAGGAAAAGATAGACCCGAAAAGGCCGGTTTAAATTCTGCACTAACTACTTCGTGGTAAGGGGAAAACATTTTTTAGAAGTACACGTAAAAAAACGCCGGACATAAATGCCGGCGTTTTCTGAACTTCACGGGTAAACCGTTATTTAATTCAAGCTTTAACTTCTGTCACAAGTTTTTTCTTACGTCGGCGGGCAACAACCCCAAATCCACCAAACATAGATGCTCCAAGCAACGCAAGTGAAGTAGGTTCAGGAACAGCTGCGATTGAAGCAGAATTACTACTAAATCTAGAAAAAGTACCGCCGAAGCCATCTGATACATCCGATGTGGCATTAAATACCAAAGTGATTTTATCAACAGCAGAGGCGAGTGCACCATTTCCGAAAACTGAACCGTTTATTCCAATTGGACCGGCTCCGGTAATTGCAACCATTGTAGATGCAGTACCGGCTGCTCCATCGTACGTCACTTTAAGGTCAAAGGTTCCGTTTACAACGTCAAAGAGATCTAAAACTAGTGGGCTACCTGGAAAAGCTCCACTTGAGTGTAGGTCGACAGGAGAAGAAAGAGTGTAAACCATGGTGAGTTGATCAATCGCCCCATACAAATTTCCAAACGTCGCTGTAAAGACACCAGCTCCTGATGTAACGCTGCTGCTAGGGCTAACATCCGCAAATGTGATATCACGCGTACCCAGATTTACTGGCCCTGAAGCTGACCCTGCACCATTAATGGTAACACCAGTTGAAAAATCATCAATCACCAAGCTTGCCGAGGCGGAGCTGCACAACATCAGTGCGACTGCTGTGGAATAAACAAATAATTTCATTTTGAAGTCCTTTTTCTTTAATTTCTGCTTTTCAGTTAAATGAACGATACTGTTCTGGTTCTTTACCCGTAATGTACTTTTTACCAACTCTGTTTCTTTAATGCAACTGTCTAGTGACAAATTCTTAGCATTTTTCCTATCTTTCCGAAAGTGCCGGGGCGGATATAAACTGACAACTGTAATAACCCCAATTTTCACCAAGATTGTTCAACATTTCTATCTGTCTAGATATGCTGCCAATCTAACGTCTCATGCACAGTTGGATCCGATTGTATACTTAATGGTAAAATAGATGCAAGTGGTGTATCTGGTAAAATGGGAGTTATGTGAAGAAAATGACGGATCGGTCGTTTTCTTAGATTAGGTATCATTTTGAAGCAAGAACCTGCTGATAGCTTTCCAGAAGCTTTACGCCAGCCACTTTCCAAGTGAATTGACGTTCTACGAGCGGAGGACCATTTTCTGAAAGTTTGCGATGCAAATCTTCGTCAGAAAGCACTTGTTCTAGCTTGCTGGCAATATCAGCTGGATCGAGTTGACAATTTAGTCCTGCCTGGGCAGAAACAATATCTTGCCAGATATTAACGTGCTCACTTAACACCACGGGTAGTCCAACCCGCAGTGCTTCGGCTACGGTGATTGCAAAATTCTCCTGGTAAGAAGGCAATACAAACGTATCAGACAGGGATAACAAAGCCCATTTACGTGCATCGTAAACTGCCCCTGTAAATGTAATCTGTGATTCCAGTTGGTGCTCTTTGATCAGGCGATCAATCTTTTCCCGGTAGCTATTATCAATAGGGCCAGCTAGAACCAGATGAGCATCAGGCATTTTTTTCGAAAGCATCGCCATTGCAGGGATGAGAAGATCAAGCCCTTTCTTCGGATGGATGCGACCAAAAAACAGTATCAGTTTTTTTCCTGCCAAGGTTGGAAACATCTTCATGATGTCAGCTTTGGCCTCGGTAATACCTTCTTTGACTGGTTCGTCTGCTCCCAGCGGAATGACATAGCAAGGCGGTAGATGAGAACAACTTGAGTTCGCCAAAGCAAGTTCTTCTTCGTGAGTATAGATCATCCCGTTTGCACGGCGAAGTTGTGGAAACTCGATCAATCGCCCATACCATTTTTTCTTCAACGATTTCCGAGACAGCGAATTGGGGTCCAGCATGCCATGCGTGCTGACGACATAAGGCACATTGAACTTGCGACAAACTTTGCTTGTTGCAATGTTCATGTAGCTCCACAAGTTGTGTATGTGGACCAGATCAAACTCACGGATTCTGTTTTTCAGCAGCGGTTTCAATTGACGGGAATAACCAAAGGCGTTTTTTCGCAGTGATGGGAACGCCGTGAAATCGTATCTTTGCTCAAACGGTTTGGTCCAATCGGTATCATCAGCTGGGCTTAGTGCATCGGTTGTAATCACAGAGACACGATGCCCGCAAGATTTCAATTCTTGACAAAACCGATCCGCAACAACCGGTGGCCCCCCGGCATTGGGGTGCATGTAAGGAATGACGTGAAGTATATTCACGCGAGGAGCCTCCGTTTTGAAAATTGTATCATTATGCTTTTTCTTTGTGCTTGCTGATCACATTTTCATAAACCGCAACGGTTCGCTCAGCCATCGCCTGGAGACTGAATTGGTTATGATACGATTGACGAGCGTTCTTTCCTATTGTTTGTCTTTTATTCGGGTTTTTAACAAGTGATTTGAGCGTTTCAGTCCAGGCATCTTTGTCGTTAACGGGAAGAAGATAGCCCGTTTCGCCAGTGCTAATTGCATCTTTTGTTCCATCCACTAGCGACACGACGCATGGCAGTGAAGCAGACATTGCTTCAAGAATTGCGAAGGGAAAGCCTTCGTAAATGGAAGGAAGAACAAACACGTCGAAGCCCGACATCCGTTGACGTGCATCATCTCGCCAGCCATCGAGGTGAACACGACCTTCCAAATTGTACTTTGCGATTTCGTGTTCTAAAATTGTCCTCTCGGAACCGTCTCCCACCCAGACCAAGTGAACGTGCTCAGGTAGTTTTGATAAAACAGAACAGAGAAAAAGTGGGTTTTTCTGGTGTTCAATTCGAGCAACAGTTCCTAAAACGATAGTGTTTTGATCCACTCCCCATTCTGCCCTAATTGTTTCTCGTTGCCCCTCGGCTGGAAACGCGCCGTTGGTGACATTATAAACTTGTGGTGAGTCCTTTTTACCAAGAAACTCACGGAGATCGTGAGTGCATTGTGGAGAGGTCGCAATGAGTGGAATTTGAGTCTGACTAAATGCTTTTCGAGCAATGATATCCCGAATCCAGCCTCCGGCTGCTTTCAATTCTCTCATACTTCGAGTCACATGTACTGTCGCACTGACTGGAATCGTTGTCATCATTGCTGCATATAAGATATCCAGTCCATCTTCTAAGTTTTGCTTATTGATGTGGATAATATCGGGAGAAAAGTTCGTCATTAATGTGGCCAGTTGTTTCTGGCTTTTTGCATCCCGCACTGCGCTGAGTGTCCGTAAATGGCGATGGTATGTATTACGAATCGGCCATCGAAGTACAGGGCAGATTTGGGATATCGATTCAGCAAATTCGTCCATGTTGCTGTGTTTTGACATTGCGATATGGACATCGTGCCCTAATTCAACAAGACCGGTTGCCAGAGCCAGAAAGTAAAACTCTCCTCCACCTCGTGAGCCAGAAGAGGCTGATACAAGTAGTATCTTCATGATAGTTCTCGATTTTTTCTATGCCAATCTAAGGCTGATTTAAAGAAACAGTGCCAGTCATTAACTGCACTGTCCATCGAGACTATTTCTGCGATTTGCTGGGAGCGTTCTGCGTATTTTGTGATTGATTCGGGGTGGCATGCAAAGTGGTTCATTGCCTCGTAAATTGCAGTGGAGGATTCTGCCGGAATTCGGAAACCATTTTCATTCGGAATAACCAAATCATTGGCTGCTCCCACCTGATCGGTCGCGATTACAGGCATGCCAGCTGCAATGGCCTGGTTGACAACAACCCCCCAGCCATCGTGCCGAGAGGGTAAGATGAAAATATCTGATTCCGCAAAAATTTCAGGAAGATCATTCACAGGGCGAAATCCCAAAAATGTTACCTTTTCTGCAACATCTCGCGGCAACGAAGCTTTGAGGCATTCGTGGAGTGGTCCTTCTCCAGCAAGTGTTAACCTGACATCTTTTTCCTGTTCAGCCAGGCGAGTGAATGCTTCAATAAGCAGGTCCACCCCTTTGCGTTTAATTAATTGACCACAGTAAAGAAAACGAATTGGAGCAGAATTTGTAGAATTTGATGGTTTTCTTGTTTTGGCTGCTTCGATGTAGTCCGACATATTACAGTGATAAGGAATGTTGTGTATCGGAATGTCAGAGCATTTCAGCTTTGTGACAATCTCGCTGTAGGACCGAACGGCATGCGAACCGACAGCAGCTATGCCGGATGCCGATTTCATCGCGCGCTGGGCTATGCTTCGAAGCTTTGAGCCAAACCAACCACGTGATTGAAACCCCGGTATCTCTCCCCAAAAAACCCAAGGAAGATTTCTACGAGAGAGGTATCGCATGGCAATCTGATTCGTAATACCAACATACCCAACCACGACAACCAAGTCAGCGGGATGATTTGCTAGCTCACGGCGGACCGTAGGGTTGATATGGATTCTTGCCCCATGGAAACCAATCCATCGACCAGGAAGTACCTTTGCATACGAAGGCATCTCCTGCTCACCCCAATGAGTATCCGGTGCTTCTTGTTCCATGTACAGAACTCGAAGATCAATACGAGGATCGTCATTCAATGCTGCAAAAAGATCTTGCACATAAGGCGACGGCATCACAGTAAGAAAAGTGATTTTCATGCCTTAGTCATCCAGAATATTAACCATGTGATCGTTGGGAATTCTTGATTTCACCTGAAGACTTTTTATAAACCATATCTATGGGCTAAATAAGGGATTCCATCTAAGTATAGTTTTTCCCTGATTACCCGAGTGTAGTGAATAACGATTGCCTCATTCTCTTTGCGAGGAAGCATCCGGTAGTCATCACCGACTCGAACCAATCCTGCTTTTGTGCATAGGATTGCAAATAGCAGTTGGTCAAATCCAAAGCGACCATCCTGAAGCTCAGGAAGGAGTTCCAGCATCTTTTCAATATCATCGAGACTTGCAAAGGATTTTTGGATTCGAGCGAAACCCGCATTAATTCGCTCAGGAATATTTACACCGATTCGTCGCTTTATTTCTTCGATGGGAAGAAGATAATTAGTCCATTGATCTTCAATGAACGTATTCATACCTTCGTGTTGAACAGTAATTTCTAATGGATCCTGAAAAAAAAGAAGATCAGAATCAGCCACAATTATCTGTTTAGCATCACCAAGAAGCAAGCAGTCAAAAAACTTTCTAGCCATCAGGCCTTGACGCCGAGAATTTCTGCAAAGTGGATAATTAGCTAGCAGAGGCTCAACTTCCGTGTCAGCACTGTGTTGTGTGTAAAGGGTAACTCCGGGAAAGCATTTATGTA
>JAESQE010000395.1 GCA_016765335.1 Planctomycetaceae bacterium | reverse complement strand
AGCTGCCCAAAACTTCGGATATCGTTGGCTTTGTCAACGGTGACTGGTGCGTCAGCTCTCAGAGTTCTGGCACATGGACATCTACTCGCTGGGCACGATGGGGTGCGAGTACGTTAATCGATTCTGTCTCCGGTGACTTCAATGGCGATGGTATCGATGACATTGCAGGTTGGACTCCAGACGGCGGTTGGTGGGTTGGGATTGCTCAGCCAAACGGGTCTTTCGTCACCACCAAATGGGCCCAATGGAGAACCACAGATGTTAAAGAAATCCACGTGGGAGACTTCAACGGAGATGGTAAAGACGATATCGCCGGACTGTTTAAACGCAGCGGAACCAACAAAGGGGACTGGTGGATTGCAGAATCGACAGGCTCTAGTTTCGCATCGAACAAAAGAGGGACGTTCGGTAACTACAGCGGCATCGATACTGTGCTTATTGGCGACTTTGATGGAACCGGTCGTGATGACATTGCAGTAATGACTTCGGGTGGTGAATGGTGGACCTACTTGTCGCAAGTCAATACCTTTAGCGTAAGTTTTTGGACAAGATGGAACGTGACTAGCGGAGTGAACAATATTCTGGTTGGTGACTTTGACGGCAACGGGACTGATGATGTTGCAGGACTGTTCGGAACTGGCACTTCGCGAGACTGGTGGGTTGGCCTCTCAACCGCAAGCTCCTTCTTAAATGAGAAGTGGGAAACATGGGCTGTTTCATCAACGCTGAATCATGTCCTTGCCGGAGATTTCAATGGCGATGGCGCAACTGACATTGCTGGCGTGTTTGGTCCCCTCAATTTACAAGTTGCGATTGCTGGCCAGAACCAATTCTCAACTTCTAGCTGGGGGATGTTTAGTGCAGCCAACGTTGATGTGAATGTTGGTGACAGCAATGGCGATGGAATGGCTGATGTATTCGGTCGAGCTTCCGATGGCTGGTGGTATACTGCCGAGTCTGATGGTAACTCGTTTGACTTGAATCGCATTGTCAAATGGAGTGCCGCTGCAAATTGGCAGAATATACATATCGCCAACTTTGATAGTCGCGTGCCAGCATCGCCAGCATCTCCGTTCTCACCTGCCAGTTCATCCTTGGCATATGCGGCACCTACTAGTAGCGAATCTGGGAAAGATGAAGAGAACGCCAAGCAGCAAAGCATCGCTTCACGATCAGTTGCTGTTTCCGGATCTTCAAGCTCGGATGATACAAATTCTTCTTCGAGTGATGATTCAAACAAGAAGGATCAAGAAACTCAGCAGAGCAGTTCAGATTCAACTAGTGAATTCGAAGCCTTTGGTGATTCAGACCTGCTTGACTTGCTTCATCAGGTGTAATACCCAATGGCACGTTTTCATTGAATGATGGTAGTCAATAAAAACAAGGCTCGTTTCCTTTACCGGGAACGAGCCTTGTTTTGTTGAAAACTTGTATTTGTCTATTTTAATAAACAAATTCTAAGCCAATGTTTCCACCGTTAGCAATCATACTGCCGTCGTTTTCGACGTTGTATGTTGAGCCGATAACAGCCGCTGCCTGCTCTGGAGCAATCGCAACTCCCGAGAGGAACAAAACTTCCCATCCGCCTCGTAAGCGAATATTGTCTGTCAGCCGAAATACAGTTCCCAAGCCAGCTTGACCTACAAACGCGACTGAATTCTGGCTACTTGCAAAGCTTCTCCCATAAACGGAATTGTCATTGGCGATTCCTGCATAGGTTTCAGTAATCGTTCCACGAGCTTGATTGTTATAGGCACCCACTTTAATAAAACCATCAAACAGGAAGCTTTCTCGTTCGAGGAGCAATCCTTCCAATGAAAACTGAAGACCATTGAGCGAGTTATCTGTAGTGGCTCCGTTTTGGAAAAGAAGCGTATCTGGTCCTGCTCCCCCCAGCAAAGCGGTTTCATCATCAAATCCATCACCTGCACCAGAAAGCAGAGTCAGATTCCCGCCATTAGGGTCCGTTAATGCGGTATGAGAAAGCCCGCCATTTGCACCTGCACCATTATTAACAGCTCGAAAAGTTCCCATCAAACTGATGCTGGAGAGTTCATCCAAATTGACATGTCTCCAACCTGCCCCCAATTTGAAGCGTCCATTTAAGGGAGCGAATTTCGCCATCAATTCCCAGTCTTTCAAATTGCTTCGATATTGCATTTGATAGGTAGCTGCTGCATCTGCAAAAGCACCAACGGGACCAAAGCCTTCGTGCTCTAACTGCTCGTTAGGGCCAGCCGTGGCAGTGAGGTTTGCAGAAGCGGCGTTAAAGATGGGCTGAAAATGTGTCCCACCATTAATAAAATTAGCACCGGCAAAAGTTGTACCGATCCCCTGGTCAAAACTAACACCATTGGTTAATTGACCATTTGCAGTTTCATTCCAGCCATCAATTTGCGACCAAACGAACTCCAGCTCATAATTTTCGCCGGCAATAGCCGTTTTTAAACGGTAGCCGCTTTGGAAACTGAAATCGAGATCATTGTACCCGAATGCATCCGGACCACCGACGACTGATCCACCACTGAAATTTGAATCTCGAGTCCAAAACAAGTAATCTACCTGGAAAAACAGGGTAGGCCCCGCCTGACTTACCCGTCCTGGAACATCACAATGAGTAGTGTTGAATGTCGCCTCGGGATTCAAATATTGGTCTTGTGCCTGCAAATTAGTCAGGCAAGACAGACCTGCAAATCCCCCCAGGAGCACAGCTCCCCATTTCCAGATTTTAAGTAGCCGCATCAAGCTGGCTCCTTCCTTGGACAACCAATGTGATTTATCGTTTCCCAGAAATAATCTATTTCCGTGGGATATTCGCAGAACCATCCTGGTACAGCGATTCAGGTCAAATTACTCAGGCGATATTTCGCTCGATGCAATTTGAGCCTGTAAAATTTAGAGACTCATCTAGTTTCTCGGTCTTTTATCGGAACGAACGTGACAAAACGAATGAACTTTGCAGTCAGTAAACCAAACCAAACTACTACGGTCACACACAGAACCCCCAGGTTGCCACTACCGGCAAGTGGTCATACGAACCGTGCATACCAATGCTTTAATTTTACACATAATCTTTTAGAAGTAAGCCCCAGGTTCGTTTCGTACTGAATTGATCATTGAGTGGACTCTGGAGTAAAATAAGAATCACTGGCCTGTTTACGTGGTGTCCACAGGCTTGACTGAGAGATAAGTTTCGTAAAACTGGTTGAAAAGTTCTTTTTGCTTCCCCCAACGAATCGCCCTTGAAGGGAACCTCTATTAATTCAACAGGAGCACAGACATTCGGTGTCTGTTTCATTCTTGCCTGCCTTAATTTAAGGCAGGCAAGAATGTCTGCCCTCCGCTCACAATGAATTTTGA
>JAESQE010000394.1 GCA_016765335.1 Planctomycetaceae bacterium | reverse complement strand
CGGCATGACCATCGCAGTAGTAAACGTTGACGTTGCCACCAATGTGACTTGAAGAAGGACGCCAACTGGCTCCTGACCCCAATGAAGGCGAACTAATTTTAGAGCTTCCAGTGGAGAATGAAGCAGTTCCAGCAAAAGCATCTGCGGCAGTCGCCAAGCAGGTATTAATGTCAGTTGCAGCAGTATCATCCCCAACACCAACTCCACGATCACCAGAGGCATTTGCAATGACAGACGGCATTCCAGAGTTCACAGGGATCTGCAAAGCAAAAGCAATATCTCCAGTATGAGAAGAATACCAACGCCGTGCGTCCTGGTTCTCCGTCAACATGATGGTCTGCTGAAGTCCATCGTTGTTCGAGATAAAATCAACAGAGATTGAAGACTTTCCACGCCAGAAAACGCCAGTCGATTGGCTGACCCGTACTGCCGTCGGTGTCCCAGCTGTTAACTGACCATCTCGCCAGTTAATAAGATTTGAAGTATGAACGGTATTCGGACCTGCTCCATCATTATCGTTCACTTGTCCCCAAACTCCAGTGGCTGCATAACCGGCGTTGGCTACATAGCTCAAACCACCAGGTTGTTGGAAGTTGTTTTGATCGTCAGGACAAACCAAAACTGCAATTTGAGTTGCAAACAGGGCTGCATGAGATTGCAAACCCGTATTTTGTCGTTTGACCAGATTTTGATACAAAGCGTTGTTATCCATGGAAGGGAACAGTGCAACTGGCCAACCGTAAGTAATATTGCCGGTGGCTGCTGCATTTTGGTAGACATCCTGCCCCGAAAGCTTGGGATACTTACCGGCACTTTGTGTTGTGAAACTTGCCATCGCAGTTCCCACGTTGCGAATGTTGTTCAAACATTGCAATCTTCGGGCCGCAGCACGTGCTCCCTGGATACCAGGCAGGATCAGGGCCGCGAGGGTGGCAATGATGGAAATCACTACCAGAAGTTCAATCAGTGTGAATCCTCGGCGTTTACCGACCAAATTCACTTTTTGTCTACGTAACATGTTTAACACTCCTCAGAAATTGTGTCGCCAGAAAACTTTAAGAAGTTCCGTAACAGCTGACGGCCCAGAACAGTCTGCCACGAAAACGAATGTAATTTGCCCGCCCTAAAACAAAATCGAAAACGTCACATCGACGCTCTGCTACTACTTGGCCCGGCAACAATAAGAATCAAATTTTAGAAACTACCAACCAGCAAGCCATAGAAACCGCTGGTACATAGAACCTTTCCAATGTACTACTCCTTCTATTATGGCCCGATTCCCCCCGAAATAGCCAGCCCATTTCGGATTCTTTCCTCATTTTGCCCGCAAGTATCTAATTTTACCGATCAGAATGGTTATTCAGATCAAATAACCACTGAATATACTTTGAGAAAACTAGTTTCCAGAATCTCGGTTCTAGTAACTAATTGCCTACTGAATAACATTTCGTAACGTGACGAACTTTCTCCAGTCAAAGGTTTTTGTTTTTGGATCCCAAGCTTCTTCGAGCTTCGAACGATCGATCACAAAGAAGGCTCGATGCACCGGCTGATCCGGCATCAGACCACCTACCTGCACATTCCCAAATTCATCCTCAGCTGCCTCGTGGAATTGAACATAGATCCAACAATAAAACACATGACTACGCACCGTCGTATTATTCGCAATTTTACCCAGCAACCGCTGACGTGTATGAAAATCAACCGCGTCTTTGGCTGCATCAGCTACTGGGAAGCCCGTTCCGGACTGATTCACATCAGTGAGCGTGCGGGCTTCGAACAATCTACGATTCAGAACTGATTCCTCGCCGAAATTATCCATCGGCATTTTTCGCAGAAGCGTCTGGTCAATCGTTTGCCTTCCAATGTCAGCCACACCCGTTGGATTGGCATTACCTAAGAACGTCATTGGACGAAACGGGCGTGATCCTGGAATCCCCGGCAGATAGACTTCGGTTGTTCCAGCAGTACTGAGTAATGGATCCATTACATCTCGTGACTTGAAGAATTCCCGGCCCCAATCGCGAGTGGCCTCTTTGCTATCTCGTAGCTGTCGGAATGGAATGGCTGCATTGGCTGCTTCTGTTGCTGCCAGCGGGCCCATTTGAGCCGGTAAATGATAAGTATCATCAATCAAAGCTGCTAACACTCCCGGATCACGAATTGTGTTCATGTTCACTTTGCCGGGCGTCCGTGGAATCGGCAAGTCANCCCGGAAGCCAGATTGCGCTGTCGTTTTTACTTCATAAAACTCAAACAGCCGATACCAGCGATTATCATTCGCAGCATTACTGGTAGCAGGAGTCCCGGTGTCATCAGGAGGATCACCTGCAATGCCCGCTGCAACCAATGCTGGATTATTATCAGGACGCATAAATTTCGCAGTCCCTGCGAGCACTGGTTCCATAGCACCATCAACAGTTGCAAAGCCAGAGAGTCGTTGACCATTGGAAAGCATTTTGGTCACGCCACCCTCTGCACCAGTAACATGATTGCCAGACGAATCAACGGTTTGGGGAGCCGGGCCAAAAATGGGAATCGAAAGCAAATCATAAATCGAAGTAAAATCACGATCAAAATGCGGTTGCCACAAGGTGAATTGAGCTGCTGTTGCTCGATCATTCAATTCCCCTAATGTATTTTCCGATTTTCCATCCGGCCCTGAAGGACCTCCTGCGTAATCACCAATATTCTTTGATGCCAGCGGTTCAGTAATTTCTTTGCTTGTTAAAGCCGGATAGTCTGGGCTTTCCGGGTTAAACGGTGTTTGCACCAGCGTCATCCTGTCTACTTCTACCCAGGGATTCCAAACTTTTTGGAGACCATAGCTGTTAGTGAAATTGGTGGGCAAGTTTGTGTGTAAACGCCGTTCGAGAACGAATGTTGTTTCGGTGCCACTTGTCGGTAGATTACTGTTGGTTAGCAGCACCCCCTTAGTGCTTGAGTTATTGATAACGTTTTCAGAAACATCTCGAAACTCGTAACGGCCTTCCTCAGTCGAACTTGTCCAAGTCAAATCGAGATCGACCCAAGGATCAGGCGTGTCTGAATCGACCGTTACAGTCGGTGCTGATAAGGACTGATGACGCCAGCGTGCCCATTTCGCAGGTGCTAACACCTGATATTCAGCAGGCATCGCAGCCCCTGATTTCACACGGAAGTCACTGGGCCGCTCATCCCCGCTTGAATCGGCATCGTTCCCATCATGATGACCAATCGTGTAATAGCCCCCCGGCTCGACAATATTTGCAATATCTACGATATCACCACCGGAAGAATAAGAAGTCGCAAGATTATCCTTTATAATTACCGAAGCAAGCGTTGTTTCTGTATCTGGAGTGGGCATCGTATCGACATCAACTCTTCTGATCCGCCAGTTGCCCCCATCAAGAGAAACGGGAAACGCGCTGGCATTTTGTAATTCCAGAAACAGATGATGGCGGTCATCTGTCACGGTATCATCAAAGAGTGTTTCATCTTCATCCGCGGCCTTGTTGGCTGCGGTTTGAATCCACAAGCTCTCACTGAAGCACAGCGATTGCCGTTCGACGCCAAAAACCCGTGCAGTTTCCCCCGTGGAATCCAGCAAGTCTCCCGTAGTCGCAACTTTCGCACCATCGATATCCCAACCATCACCCAGATTTGCATCGTAGACAAATTCGGTAATCACATCGTCCCGGTCCTGGGCATCAACCACATTGACTGCAAACTGTGCCATTTCGCGAAGTTGATTAGCCGTGTAAAGCTGGTTGGTGTCGTTATCCAGCGTGTAGTTAAGCGTATCATCGCCGCCACCGAGCGTGTAAAGCAGCACGTAAATATCGCGGGCCATGCGTTGGCGGTCGTAGCGTGCCCACCACTCCTGTGCCTGTTGATTCCCCTGAATGGCTTCGAACTGAAATGGTAACTTGCTATCACGGGGATCGCGAAGATTTCGATGCTCCATATCTGGAATATCGTCTGAACCCCCAGCGCCGAACACTCCTGCGTTGGTGGTATGCGGTGTGAGGTGCCGATGCTTCAGCACGGGCTTATTGTTTTCATAAACATATACGAGCAAGCGATTCAAATCGAGGCGGTTGTGCTTAAAGAAGTTCCTGGGGTCTCTTGCGTACTCAATGGTCAGCCACTGACGAACTTCATATCGAATCGGATCATTCAATTTGTAAGGAGCATGAAAGTCTCCTGAATTATCCGCAAAAGTAGGTGGAAACCGCCAAGTATCAACTCCGGAATTCGC
>JAESQE010000393.1 GCA_016765335.1 Planctomycetaceae bacterium | reverse complement strand
GGGCTTATCAACGATCAGCACATCAATTTTCTCCATCAGCTCAAGGCTTTGGGCATTCTTAATAAGCACGCCCGCCTGCGCGCCGCGTCCGGTTCCTACCATAATTGACATCGGGGTTGCCAGCCCCAAAGCGCAGGGACAGGCGATAATCAGCACCGCTACAGCATTAATCACGGCAAAAGCCAGTCTTGGTTCTGGCCCCCATACGCCCCAAACGATAGCCGTAACAATAGCAACCAAAAGCACCACGGGCACANAATACCCGGCAACGATGTCGGCCATCTTTTGAATGGGCGCGCGGCTGCGCTGCGCTTCGGCAACCATATGCACAATTTTTGATAGCACTGTATCCGNACCGACATTTTCCGCACGCATGATAAATCCGCCTGTTTGATTAAGCGTTGCGCCTGTGATGCTGTCCCCTTCTTTTTTGGTGGCAGGCATGGACTCGCCCGTAATCATGGATTCATCAATCGTGCTGGAACCTTCCAGAATAACCCCATCAACAGGCACAGATTCACCGGGACGTACGCGCAGCCGATCTCCCGCTTGCACCTGATCCAGCTCTACATCTTCTTCGCTGCCATCATCGTGGATCACGCGCGCTTTTTTGGGGGAGAGATCAAGCAAAGCTCGAATGGCACTGCTGGTTTGTGCACGGGCACGAAGCTCCATGACTTGCCCCAGCAATACGAGTGTAATAATTACGGCAGCGGCTTCGAAATACACATCGACCATTCCGTTCTCCATACGCATTTCCGCAGGAAAAACCTGTGGGAAAATCGCGCCGATGACGCTATAGNGATAAGCCATTCCTGTCCCGATAGCGATGAGCGTAAACATATTTAGATTGCGCGTGACAATAGAAGACCAACCACGTTTGAAAAATGGAATGGCAGCCCAAAGCATCACAGGGCTTGCCAGCGCAAATTCGATCCACATCGCGGTTTCAGATGAAATGAACTGCTCCATCGGCCTGCCGGGGAGGTGATCGAGCATCACAAGTAATAAAACGGGCACAGACAGGGCCGCACTAACCCAAAAACGCAAACTCATATCTTTTAGCTCGGTTGTGTCTTCTTCACCTTCCATTGCATCTCTAGACTCCAAAGCCATGCCGCAAATCGGGCAATCTCCCGGCCCGNCCTGCTCAATTTCAGGATGCATCGGACAGGTGTAAATCGCGCCTGCGACCACAGGAACGTCTTCTTTGGGGGCTAAATACTCTTTCGGAGAAGTTTCAAATTTATGCAAACATTTCTCGGAGCAAAAATGGTAGTCCTGCTCTTTAAATGTGAAGTGATGCTTCGTTTTTTCTGGATCAACATCCATCCCGCAAACAGGGTCTTTGACAAGCATTTCATGCGCCTCATGTTTTTCGTTACAGCAACTATGAGCCATGATGATGTTCTCCTTTGTCTTCATTAATTTTTCGGCGTAAAAACAGCCGCTCTCCGGNAAATATGAATATGATCGAGGCTATGGACACATAAATAACCAGCATATCGGTTTGTGCTTTAATCATCAAAAACGCGCCCAGTACAACAACATCCATCACAATTGCGGTGATTAGAATAGCGGCATTGGCTTTAATTTCCTTGCGCAAATACCGTAATATGCCCCAATGCACGGCAATATCCATGACAATATAGAAAATCACGCCCAGTGAAGCAATCCGGCTCAAATCAAAAAATATGGTAAGGAACATTGCCAGCACAATCGTATAAACAAGCGTGTGCTTTTGAATATCGCCCGGCATACCGAAATGACTGTGCGGCACCAGCTTCATATCAGTGAGCATCGCCAGCATCCTTGATACGGCAAAGGCGCTGGCAATCACGCCCGATACGGTGGCAACAATCGCCAGAATGACCGTAAAGTAGAGGCCAAAGTCACCAAAGGCGGGGCGAGCTGCTTCGGCTAGTGCAAAATTCCGGGCTTCGATAATTTCAGGCAGCGTTAAATTAGCGGCCACCGCCAAAGCCACCAGAAAATAAACAACCACGCAAATCGCAATGGATATAATAATTGCCCGCCCGACATTGCGGTGCGGATCAACAATCTCGCTGCCGCTATTGGTGATGGTGGTAAAGCCTTTATAGGATAAAATCGCTAGTGCTACCGCAGCCAAAAATCCGTTTGCGCCGGACGCTTGCACAGGCGCGGCGCTAAAACTCTCAAAAGAAAATCCAGAAAACCACAAGCCTATAACTCCAAAAGCGGCTATTCCGCCAATTTTAAGCACAGACATGACAAGGGAAAATGTTCCGATGATACGGTTACCGGAAATGTTAATGACAAAGGCAAAAAGCAAAAGTCCTACGCCTAGCGCCGGAACAAGCCAGCTATCCTTTTCCACATCAAATAATTGCAGGGTATAAGTGCCGAATGTTCGTGCAACAAGGCTCTCGTTAATCACCATGGAGAAAAACATGAGCAAAGCCCCGGCAGCGGTAATCGTGCCTCTGCCATAGGCTTTTTGCAGGAACATCGCAATGCCGCCAGCCGATGGGTAGGCATTGGACATCTTCACATAGGAGTAAGCACTAAAGCCCGTGACGACTGCCGCCACCAAAAACGCTAAAGGAAACCACGGCCCTGCCAGTTCTGCAATTTGTCCGGTTAGCGCAAATATGCCTGCGCCAATAATGACCGCCGTCCCCATGGACACCGCGCCGATCAGGCTCAGGCTGTTTTCTTTATATTGCGTAGCGTGGTTATGGTCCATCGGCTTGCTCTTTCTTGGTTTTAATGACCTCCGCAGCAACCGCCACCGGAGGTGTCAGGTTGCTCTTTTTCAGCATCCTTATCATTACAGCAACCATCCTTTTCTTTTTCAGGCTGTTTCTGCTCTAAATGCTTATTGTGCCCGCCGCAACATCCGCCTTGCCCGTCTTTATTTTCGTCTTCATGTGTCATGATTGTGCTCCTTTATGTGTGGTTTTTGACGAAGAAAATTTTGGAATGAATGCCGGAACATGCACGGCGTAATCATCATAGGCTTTGCCAAATTCGCTCCGCGCATCCGCTTCCTCTTTCCGCGCCAGACGGATATACATAGTGGTCAGAATCGGGAACAGCACCAGAGTTGGGATGGTCGGCCATTGCAGTAAAAATCCAAACATAATGGCGATAAACCCGATATATTGTGGATGGCGCATTTTGGCATATAGACCAGTCACAGCCATTTTTCCAGATCTTTGTGCCTTGAAAAGCACAGGCCAGGCAGCTGATAAAATCCAGAAACCGCCGCCAAGAAATACAAAGCTGGCCAAATGCATTGGATCAAAATGGGCGTTGCCTTCAAAGCCAAGAATCGTATTCCAAAGGTGACCATTTTCATGGGTCAGGAAATCAACGCCGGGGTATTTCTCTGCCAGCCAGCCGGACATCAGATAGATGGTGAGCGGAAAGCCATACATTTCGGTAAAAAGCGCGACGATAAAACCGGAAAAAGCTCCAAAGCTTCGCCAGTCTGTTTTTGTTTGCGGCTTGGCAAAGCTAAAAGCAAAAATAATAAAGATCAGTGAATTTAAAATCACCAACGACCAGAGACCGTATGCGCTGCCCATTTCATGTTCCATCGTCTATTTCTCCTCTTTATCGTCAGAATGATTGTGACCGCCATGGCCGCCGTGATGAAACATATGCATCAACGGACAAGCCAGCAGGATCAGGTAAATCCAGTTACTCCCGATATGCGCCCGATGCTCCATAAACAGGAAGTACCCGGCAACGGCAAAAAAGAAGATGCAAGCCATGCCAAATGATGTCTTCCACCACGGAACTTTGTTTTCCGGTTTGTGATAATGCTCATGATCGTGGTTCATGATTTTGGCTCCTTTATTTTGTTGTTAGGGTAAAGATGATCTAGAATCGGGCACTTACTGAGTGGCATATCCCCGCCGGGGCAGGCATT
>JAESQE010000392.1 GCA_016765335.1 Planctomycetaceae bacterium | reverse complement strand
TCCCCAACCGATAAATCTCCCGCAATCGGCCTGGCTTTGAGCAGCGCCTGTTTTTCCCACAGCATGCCATGCTTTTTCAAATAGCTGATGTAAGAATCAAGCGAACAAACCAATGCACCAGAACGACCCCAGGGACGCAACCGCATATCAACTCGATACAAAAAACCTTCCGATGTCGATTTCGTCAGCGCATCAATCAAACTTTGCCCTAGCGACCAAAATTTGCTCGCATCACTTTTTACGATAAACACCAAATCAATATCAGAACTGTAGTTGAGTTCCTCTCCCCCCAGTTTCCCAAACGCGAGAACCGTAAATCCGTCGGGATCAATTCCTTCCTTCCGGACAGCAAAATGCAAACAGGCTTGAACCAACGCATCCGCTAACAAGGAAAGCTGTAATGTAGTTCCTTTGAAATCCATCAAGCCAAATGAATCACACGCACCAATTCTCAAAAGTTCCCAGTGCTGATAATGTCGCAGCAGGCTGATTTGGCCAATAAAATCTTCAGCCTTTGACGCCTGCTCAATTGCCTCTTGTGTAAACTCCTGTCTACTTTTGAACTCCGCAAGACGTTTGTGCTTGGTGAGTATTTCCAGGTAATCAGGATTTCGAAGCAGTATCTCGGTCAGAAACTGACTCCCCACAAACAGCCTCATCAGTATTTCAACAGCTCGTGGGTTATCTGCCAGGAAGCGAAACAGCGACAGGCGACCATTCTCTACAGTTACCTCTTGTTCAGCCGATTCATCCGAGACTCCTGCTTGTGAACTGCGACGCTGGACATATCTTTCAAAGTTCAACAGTGATTGATCAGGACTTGCAGACTTAGAAAGAGAATACAACAGCGATTCCAGGCAAGGACGCAGCGTTTTTATCTGATCTTCATTTTCACAGATTTCACACAGCCTGCGAGCAGCAACACGTAAATCGTCAAAACCTAATTCCTGCAACATACTTATTCTTTGAGGTAACGTTTCTTCAGAACGATCAAGCAGAATTACGGGATCCTCTGGGTGGTTCTCTGGATGGTCCTGCGAAGGAGACTTCATAAATGACTTTCAGGCTTTATTAACTAAATTGTCGTTCACTCGGTGTCATTATTGCAAAATCATGGAAAAATTTGCAGGCTAATTGCTTCGAAAAATTATTTTGAACGCATCTGTTTCATGCTGACTCGACGAATCTCACTTGAGCAGAAAATGTACTTTCTGATGCTATTCAATAATTGAACCAGTACCATCACCCCAAATAACTCACCTTATCTGGTAACACCGCATGGAGACGCCGCACTTTCTCCAACCAGAAAACCTTGCCATCCCTATTGAAGTTACCTCATCTCCATGACTGGGATTTTCGTTCAACTCCGAGGGTGAAATCCAGGTGGTCCTCATACATTTTTCGAATTGATGGTCAGGCATGTGCTAGGTTTGAGTAGTTAATCATCCAACCTTGTTTTGAAGCAGAATTTGTTTTGAAGCAGAATTTGTTTTGGTGACTACTTTCAACAGAAATCAGGTGTGGTCGGGTTATTCCGATTGTGCTGATTAGGGCAAGTTTAAGGAATAGAGATCAACCGCAAGGCATTGACTTGAGAGTTATCTCATTCATCAACGACATGGATTCATTTTGTGTTCTAGATTTCTGATGCAGTAGTGCCATTCATAATTCGTAAAATGACAATTGTGTTGTAAATGGTTTACTAAAGTCCAATTTCGCCAAGTGATGAACACTGGTGAGTAGATGGTCAAAATCGGTTCGTCTTTCAATTTGAATACCGACGACAAGAGAACCGTAACATCGACGAAAGAGATAAATAATATGGGTTTCCTTAAGAAAATAACCAGAAGCACACGTCGCGAAGGTGCAGTTGAAGCTAATCGAAGTGGCTTTGACCACATAAGTGAAGAGCAACTGGAACATCATCTCAGCATTGCCCAATACGGCAGTTTCAGGCTGACCGACGCCATTCGGCCATCATACAATCTGGAATCCGTCCCCAGTGCAGGTTACCGACGCGATACCTATTACGACTCCGTAACAGGTGTCGAAATTCCGGTCATCATTGCATCCCAGACAAGCCAGTCTGTTATGGATCTGTTTATAGACCTGCTTGATCCGTTGGGAGAACAGGTCGATTTGGTCCTCGAAACCAGCCATCAACAAAACGAGGGAGTGCATCGCGAACTCCAACGAGATTCAATGGATCTGCCCGAGCTCAAAAGTACGTTATACGATTATGAAGACATGATTTTGAATGATGGTTGCTGCGGTGTGGCTGTCATGAATTCTAAAGTCCCGCTCGAAGTTCAATTCGACGAACACAAACTTCTGTTGATGTACGGTCAACACTTGGGTCAATTCGAAAGTATTCTAATGTCGCATGGTTTAGACTGTCGTGATGAAATCAAATTCATCACCGAAGCCGAACATGTGCACTCATCAACAATTGAATACAGCGAAAAGTTTGAGGAACTCACTTATCGTCTTGGTATTGAAAACGGATAACAATTACCTCATGTAAACACTCAGTGTTTTCGCGAGATAATTAGAGACTACAAGTCCGACATGGAGTGGGACTGTTTCACCTTTGGATGCGCATAGAGGCAATGCATCATGACTAATTCATTGAATCAACATCGTCGCCGTCTGAATATTATTCTCAACAAGCAGAAACCTTCTGCTTCAGAGCCGCCTGAACAAGAGATTAATCTCTCGGCTTCAGACCAAGAATCCGAGCCTGAAAAGATTTCAGATCCAGTTCCTGCGCCGAGCATAGCCAGCTCGCAACCTGCTACCAGCAAAGCAGATGCCCTTGCTGAGGTTCAACCTCCGGCTTCGCCTTTTCGATTCTTTAGTCGGCGGGATCTTATGAATTATTCCAGACACATTCTAGTCGTAGCAATCATAACCTCTTTTGCCTACCTCTATTCTCAGCATCAAAAGACCGAGCAAACAACACAAACCAGTCCTACCGCCAGCGAACCATTTTCTGATTTTGATAGCATCGCTCAGGCTCCTGCTTTTAATCCAAACATGGTTTCGCAATCGGGGAATAATGTCCCGATGTCAATTTCGCTAACCAGCGATGAAACTCCAAGCCTGCTAAAGGGTTCTTCTGGTTTATCAGATTGGGTTGAGGAAAAAACAAAAACTTTCGATTCCTCTGAAATTGCTGTTAACGAGAATACTTCACGAAAGAAAATTCGGGACTCAACAAAGATCTCAAAGTTCAATAAACGCTCCTTATCATTATGGGATGATCCAAGTCAACAGCCCCGGGAACAAGTGGAATCCATCGCATCACACAATCATGACCACACATCTCGGTTTGATAACAATCACGAAGATGAATATCACAGCACCAATAAAGTCATCGATCAATACAATGATCCAAGCAATTACTCAAAGGCACCAGAAATAGAGACGAACACTGAAATAGAGACTAACACCGATCAGAATGCTATCGCAAAAGAATCCGAACAGCCCTGGCGACAGTTTACTCTTGGTTCAGGCAAGCAAACCACTCTGTGCGTCATCGACGATTCAGTCACCAATGATGCACTGCTGCTGTCGACAATTTTTACAGGCATCCGGAGAGAATGGATGAGTGATGTTGCTCGTAGTCAAACTCAGCGACTCATTCTCCTGATCGATAACTCACAAAAAAACAAGTCATTTGCAACGGACTTGTACTCAAGTGATACTCGGGCAACTAAACAAAAAGAACTCGAATTACAACAAACCATTGAGGACTCATCCCCGTCACGAATTGTCTATCTGAGTCGCGGCTATGATAACCGAGGCTGGATCAAGTTTTCATCGGAACAAGAATCAGTCGCTGCATTACTCTCTGTCCCTGGTATGTATCGAATTACCTCACAAAAGCAGACCGGAAATCACAACTCACAATATCAACTTCCTCAGCCGCAGAAGGTTCACATTGAGCTGCCTGTCCAAGCTCAGGATCCTGCAACAGTCGATCTTCTATTCACTGCCATGTCAGGAAACTGGAGCAACGAAGATTCATCTGATACATCAGATTTCTACGCAAGCAAAAATAGCTATCAAAACAAGAGACCATACAGTCAGAAATACGACGAACAGGATACGACTCAAACACCATTTGAAGATCAGGTAAACAAGCCTCGCAAACAAAAAGGACGAGTTGAAATTCTCTCTTCGCCTTCGAAGTACAATCAGCAGGCCATCTCAAGCAATAAATTATCGAGTAAAAACTTCTTCAAACTCCCACCCGCCCCGGTGCATGTTGGAGTTCCCCATGATTCGTTGAGAACTCCATAATACGTTTCACTTTCTTTGTGAACGCCACGCACAGCCGAGCCACGGAAACAGAATTTCCGTATTTATCCAGATTCCCAGCGGACCAATCAGTAACAATTTCCGCCCACTTCGAGCGGCTATCCCTGGAATCGTATTCCCCGTGATAATTCATTCGACCATTTAACACGGGCTATCGCCTAATGGTACTTATTTTACTTTACTTTGGTGGCGGTGGGTTGTGTTTGTTTTTTCGTTTTGCAAAATGGGTTGACTTTGGACGTTTTCGATACGCTTCCCCGGCGAATCTTCGTCCGGGACGATTCGGAAGTTTGTCTCGCATCGCGTAGTTCGCAAACCATAATTATGCTAACCTCCTCGAAAAAGTGCACAACGACAAAACTGGCAATTCTGACTGGTAAACGGAGGCTTGATATTACGATTCGGCAATTACTTTCAGCGATTCAATACGTTCGCGAAGAGTTTCTACCTGGTTGTTGAGTGATTTCCGCATGGCCCCCACTTTTTTGAGGATTTTATCACTGTTGTTTGAGATGGTGCTCACCCAGGTTTGCATATCATCGAGTGAATTGACTTGTTTTTCGATTTCAAGTATAGCTTTATCGATCTCCGTGAAATCTGCGGAGTGTGACTCGTTATGCTGACGAGCACGAATGCATAAGGCTCGGCTCAGTGTGAGGCCAACTCGCAAATACAGGTCGCTGGTACTTTCTTCAGGATCCCAAATCAGGAAGACATCGTTTCCTATTCGGGAAAGTGGCTCTAAGTGTTCGGGGGCGGAATTCTTTGCGAATACAAATAATCCAACTTGAGCATCGCGGTTGTTTCTTGCGGTGTTAATCTCTTCACGAGCCTGTGCTAACTGATACTTGGCTTTGTCTTTGGCTTCGATCACAATTTTAGCACCAGGGGCAGCTGATTCTGGGCCAAGTTCGATTGTGATATCTCCCACTTTGCAATTTTTAATATTCCCTGTCGTATTTCCTGTGGGCGAGACAATGTCATCGGTTTGTTTCGATTCAAATTCGATAAAGGCGTGCAGTGCTTCCTCGAATTCAATTCCGTGAGCGGTCCCGCGAGCTGCCTGCTCNTTTCTGGCTTGCATCGCTTTCAATGTTGATGTGACTTCCTGCTGGAACTCTCTGCTCGACTTTTGCTGTTCTTGGAGTANCTCTGTCAGCTCCCGTCGCAATCGAGACAGTGCAGAATCTTCGTCATCAAGTGTCAGCTGTGAGTTGATCGAATTCTGCGTAGATTCCAGGATCAGTTTCAATTTCGAAAGAGCTGATTTATCGTCATCAAGTGAAAACTCAGCTGTGATTGTTCGTTGAGCCTGATGAACATTCTTAACAAGCCGGCTCAATGCGGAATTCTCATCATCGAGCGAAAACTCGCCGACTGCTTCATCGATTTTATCTGACAACTTCCCAGATAATTCGCCCTGTCGTTCCGATAACTCCTGAATGAATCGAGAGAGTGCTCCCTGTTTGTGATCCAGAGAAAACTCTTTGAGTATTTTTTCTCTTTGAGTACTTAATTCTTCATCGACTGATTTTCTTAAGAGGACTAACAGTCCATTAGACTGTTCAGGATCGAGATGCTGTAGTAATGGGCTTTCTTTTCCCAGGTAAGAGGAAAGCGTCCGCATGAGTTCGGAGTCCTTTTCTCCCAAGTGTCTTTGTAAGACCTGTTCTAATTCGCCATCTTTGTTAAGTAAGCGGTTCAATCGTTCTTGAAGTCGTCCCGATTCCGGATCGAAATAATGCTTCAGTTGAGTATCAACGGAATTCTGTATCAAGGTAGAGTGTTGATCGAGTCTGTTTTGCATATTACTAAGTAGTTGTTTGCCTTCGCTACGGATTGCTTCGCTGTCTATCTGGCCTTGTGCTTGCTTGATGGCCAAGACGCCCACCTTCAATGCCCGCAGAATGAATTCGGCTCGTTCCTGCTCATCAGTGAACCGTTGGAGTTCTGAAACCAAATCCGGGTCTGAAATCAGTAGGTCAACCTGTATGCCAAACGGGATAGAAGCCTCGGGTTCTGAATCGCCAAGGGATTCTTTAGCTGTTGTCACTCCTGACATATTACAAATTACTCCTGCTAAATCTTTCGTGAAAACGAGAGATTAAATGTTCTATAATACTGACAATGAAAAAGAAATTCGATTCTTCCCCATTTTTCCTCTACACTCCTCATTGCTTGTATCGTATACTGTATCGCAGTGGTTTTCCATACTAACATGGAGTGAACCAGAGAACGTTTTTCTTTGTCTGAATTCGTATTCACGTCATATTCATGCTTATCAATTATTCGCATCAGCAGATGTAGGTTTTTATGGAAGATTCTTTACGCGGCCAAATTCTTTTGGCATCAAAGCGGTTGCACGACCCGAGTTTTTTTCGTTCGGCTNTGCTTATTTTAGAGCANACTGGCGAAGGGGCGATGGGTGTGGTTGTGAATCATCCTTCGTCTGTGGATGTCGCCAACGCGTTGGTTGGACACTTTGGCCCCAACACTACAGAAGGTGTCATCTATGTCGGCGGGCCTGTTGAACCGACTGCATTGAGTATGCTGCATGATAACCCGATTTGGGGCGATGAGGA
This sequence comes from Planctomycetaceae bacterium, assembly GCA_016765335.1. Classification (GTDB taxonomy): domain Bacteria; phylum Planctomycetota; class Planctomycetia; order Planctomycetales; family Planctomycetaceae; genus Rubinisphaera. The sequence continues at coordinate 2,399 of JAESQE010000392.1, read as the reverse complement.
ATTAACAATTGCTCCAGGTGTGTTCATTGGGAGTAGTCAAGAAGCATTCGAAGAAATTGTCAGGTCTCAGGATCCAGAAAAGCCTCAGAATCGATTTCGTATCTATTCAGGCTATGCTGGCTGGCAAGGCGGTCAACTGGAAGGCGAGATCAGTCGAGGTGACTGGTTTTCAATTGAAGCCAGCGATGAATTTGTTTTTCATCATAATCCGTATGACGTTTGGGATGAACTTCTCAGCAAGTTTCATAAGCAGCATCGCTTTTTGCCAATCCCGACTGAAAAAGTCGAATGGAATTAGAACAAGCTGATACGCATCCGCTTAATTCCGAATCAGGTTTGATTATTCTGATTGTTTAATACCAAACTTAATTAATACTTGCGAGAAGCTCTCGCTCGTGGCCTTGTGCTGACAAGGACTTAGGAAATGATCAACGCGCAAACAAATATGCGAATGCGTATAAAGTATCTCTTTTCTCTCTGGGATGGTATCGCCTGAATGGTCCTCAATGAAGCAAGTCCCGGTGATCATTCATGAGAGACCATCCGGGACTTTACTTGTATTGTTCGCATTAATTGCGATTATTCATTCACGCAATCAGTACGAAAATGGACTATTTCCTCTTCAAATTCTTTTTGTAGTAGGAATCTATGATGGCGAGATACTTTGGGGGATTCGCTTCAATTTTCGCTGTACAAGGTGGGCAGCAAACGTAAATGACTTGCCCGTTGATAATAGTTGACTTAGGGTTTGCGGGTAGATCGTTCTCCATAATAGGGCATATTCCCTGTGCTTTGATTGCGTTGGCATGAATGGTCGCCCAGTGTTTGGGATCGATCTTTCCTTTCATGCACGCCTGACAACAAAGAAATATTTCTTCTTTGCCAGCTTTTACTTTGATCGGTTTTCCATGTTCGCCCAGTTTGGTTCCCTCAACGGGACAAATTCTCTGCACAGCAACTCGAAGAATATCGTGCTTCGATAATTCCTGTGCTTCGACAAAATGACTAGAGCCAAGCACTAGTCCAACAACTATAATCAATCCAATTCGTTTCATTTTTACTCCTTGATGAGTACTCAGTTAAAGTAGGGGTTGAGGTAAATTGTCAAGCAGTTAATCCTGCTCGTCAGTTGTGATTCTCCAGGCATCATCATCCATGCCTGCTCTTAGTTTAAATTCCAGATACGCGCAGTACATCGTTGGGACAATGAAGGAGGTGAAAGGCTCGATTAGCATTCCGCCGAACACTGGTATTGCCATAGCCTTGGCGACATCAGCCCCGCGTCCAGTGGAAAGAAGAACGGGCATTAAAGCAACTAACGTAGTGACTGTTGTCATGATGCAAGGGCGTATTCTTTTCAGGCCAGCTAGGTAGACTGCGGTTCTAAGTTCTGAAACGGTGCGTATTTCAGTTCTTTTGATGACTTGCTGAATGTAGGTTGCCATCACAACGCCATCATCAACGGCCAGTCCAAACAATGCGATGAAGCCAACCCAAATGGCAGTATTCATGCCCACCCCCATCACCGCAACAGCGATCATGCCTCCAGCAAATGAAACAGGCACGCCAGTAAATACGATGAACGCCAAAGGCATGTTACGAAAATCAAAATAGAGCAGCATCAAATTGATAAGCATGACCAAAGGCACGATCCACATTAACCGTTGATTCGCTTCAATCTGGTTTTGGAATGAACCAACAGCTTGTAATTCAAAATTTCCTTCAGGAAAGACCAAGTCTCCTTTCACTCGTGCTGCACGCAGCGATTCCAAGACTGCCTCTGCTGTTTCTAAATCACCAACCACTCCCGAAGGTGCAAAACTGACATGTGCAATCAGCCTTGCGTCTTCACTGTTGATGACACCCGGTCCCCAGGTTGTAGAAACATCAGCCAGTCTTTCTAGCGGGACCACATTGCCGGAAGTCGTGACCACGGCAACTTGATTTAGTTCATCAATATGTTCCCGTGTGTTTCGATTAAATCGAATCTGAATCGGGTAACGCTCGCGTCCTTCGACTGTTGTCGTGACATCGATACCGCCTAATCCAGCTGAGATGATTTCATTCACCATCATCGTCGTCATGCCATACCGGGCAGCTTCTTCACGATCAACATCAAATTCGTAATAAGGTTTACCCATAACAATGTCTGGGCTGATCGATTTCTCATTCACATAAGAGTTAGATTTCAGGTAATCGGCAACTGCAATGGAAGATGTCGCAAGACCTTCAAGCGTATCGCCGTAAACTCGAATGGCCATCGAGGCTTTGATGCCACTTTGAAGCATTACGACACGCCCTTCGATTGGTTGCAATGCTTGAACTGGGCCGACTCCTGGAATTTGTGCAACTTCAGCAATTTCATCCCAGATTTTTCGTCCTGTCATCCCGGCTCGCCA
>JAESQE010000391.1 GCA_016765335.1 Planctomycetaceae bacterium | reverse complement strand
CATTACGACATATGGCTTTATAAATACACCCGGTAGGGTTCGAACCTACAACCTTCGGTTCCGAAGACCGATGCGCTATCCAGTTGTGCCACGGGTGCAAAATGTTTCTTTTTGGTGATGAATTTACAACTATCAGGAGTGTTTACTTCGTTCCTGACAGTTGTCGCAAACTCATGGTTCACCAACTTGGCGGTATCATTGCAAAATATTAGTGCGGACGCAACAACGCCAGACGCAACAACGACTATTTCTTTCCAAAACCACACAGAGGTGTATTCAGTTGACCAGTACCCCGGTTCCCTGCCCTTTGGAGCGATGGCTTAAGGGAACCTCTATTAACCTGAGTTTTGTTTAACAGATCAGTGGTGTCTCCGAGTTGATTCTTTGGAGTTGTACTTTTTCTTCGTCGGTAAACTGGAGGGAAGGTTTTTTATCCTGCCAGGTATAACTGATCAAACCAGAAACCAAATTCACCATCCAGTTGTCGGCGCTGCGATGCCGGGTATGTTCTATTTGAGAGATTTTTTTCAGTTGATCGTTCACCGTTTCAATCAAGGATCGTTTTCGTAGCATCAGTTTGTCCCACAAGGGCAACAATTGAGGCTTCATATTCTTGCGAAGTGTTGTGATCAATTGCAGACCCTGGTCCCAAAGGATTCCAAACAATTCCTGCGAAATATACCCTTTGTCGCCAAACATTTTCCCTCACAATCCTTTGGACAAATGGGGAACTGGTTTGCGATTACGATGCGGTACACCCGACTGGATCAATTGTTTTCGAAACAGCGGTTCAAACTCTTGGCAGAAGTCATCAACATCGCAAAAATAGAGTATCCCAATCCATGGCATTTTCTTCTGTTTGACATTTTGAAAGTTTGTCCAGACAGGGGAGGATGCNTTTTATTACAATTAACTCAACAGCAATTCCTTATCCAAAACTCAGGTTATTACCTTGTCGCTACATTGGTTAAAATGCCGGTTGGAACACTCGCCGCCTCTTTTCTATCACTCTTGCTTGCTTTCTTCTCTTTGCGGAATCAGTGGTACTATAAAGAGGCTTTTTCCCCCTCATGATTTTTTTCGGATTCTTCGTATACATAAGCATGCAGGCTGGATTCAACCACCATTTCCGGCGTCTCCTCCCTGCATTTCCATTTCTGTTTATTCATATTGCCTGGCTTGCTTCTAGAAAGTTTGGCTTACTCGTTCATGCTATGTTGCTTATTTTTCTTGTGATTGCCTTTGTCGAATCTATTTGCTCTCTTCCTCATTCTTTGTCTTATATTAATTATTCTGCGGGAGGGCAGGGTGCAGGGCCAAGATGGTTGCTCCATAGCAATGTCGACTGGGGACAAGATTTAATCAATTTACGTAATTACATAATTGAGAATGATATACCCATGCCTGTAAAGGTTGCTTACTGCGGCACTGTCGCCCCATCCATTTACAATATACGTTACCGACTAAATCCAAGCGACATAGACTCATTGCGTGCTGGCATCCCTACTCCAGGGATTTATGCGGTTAGCGTCAACTTCGTTTACGGTGCTCAATACAATGTCAATGCCCGACAATCTCGAGATTATTTCTTCGATCGAGGTGCAACAAAGTGGTTTAGAGAAAATACTCCACACGCACGTGTTGGCGGCTCTATTTACATTTACAAAGTAGCGGCGGGCGAAGGGCCCGTACCTCAAATTCACGGACTAGAAAAACACAGTAGGCTATTTCACACATTCGCCGTGTGTCGCTGACAAAATAACCTAATTGGGATTTTCATTGGGTGCACTGACCCTGCCAGTGCTTATTGATGTGCTCAGTGCAGTATACGAATTAGAAGCCCGTTAACCAAAGGGATGCTTAGAATTCCCACGGATATTGCCCGAACACTCTGCTTGAAACGTTTCGTTTGGCTCATTCGATTTTCAGCGGGGCTGTAATCGGTTACGATTTATATCTGGCAGGCTGTATCGGCGGTTCCTTCGGGACTGAGTCGCATTCTGCTATTTGACGGTGTGATAAATCGGACAGCGAAAATATTAAGGAAGAATGATGGCAAATAACGTGACTCGGATTTTGGCAATTCACGCGCATCCTGATGACATTGAAATCCAGTGTGCGGGGACTTTGGCGATTCTCAAAGAGCGTGGATGTGAAATTGTTTGTTGTACGATGACCGCAGGCGATTTAGGGAGCATGGATCTTTCTAGAAAAGAGATTGCCGATGTGCGGCGCAATGAAGCATCTCAGGCAGCGAAATTGCTTGGTGCAGAGTATGTTTGTGCAGAATTTGGCGACTTAGCAATTTTCAATTCTGACGATGCCCGCCGCAGAGTGACCGAAATTGTACGCAAAGCTCGACCAGATATCGTCATCACTGCTCCCCCGGTTGATTACCACTGTGATCACGAAGCGACCAGTAAAATCGTTCGCGATGCCTGTTTCGGTGCAACAGTTCCTTTGTATTTAACACATCAATGGGATCCTGCTGAGACGTTGGCTCATATTCCAGCTTTGTATTATGTGGACCCAATCGAAGGAATCGACTATTTTGGTGAGCCAATCAAGCCCGAATTTATTGTCGATGTCTCTGCAGAAATAGACATCAAACTCGAATCACTGGCTTGCCATGCAAGTCAAAGAGAGTGGTTGAGGGCGATTCATGGTATGGATGAATATCTCGATAGTTCCAGACGCTGGGCAGCTGCGAGAGGCCAGGAAATTGGTGCAGAATATGGCGAAGGATTCCGTCAGCACAAAGGGCATCCCTACCCGCATGAGAATGTATTACTTGATTTACTGAAGTAATCCTGAGCTTTGCCAGGACAAATGAGTGCCATTTGATTGAAACTTTCAATGTAACCCACGAGCGGTTACTATATTGACAGCAAACAACGCATTAACGATAAGAACGTAATCGAGGGAAGTTATGTCAGAATCACCTATTGCTCATGATGCCCCAGTAAACGATGACGATGTTTTGGCCGGGAAGTTACTTGGTGGGGTGCTGAGCCTCTTCTTTATGTATACCGTTATTACGACCTTCGGTGTGATGTGGTGGACTTGGAAGAGCATCAACGGTTAATTTCCAATCGTTTTGCGACGACTGCTTTTGAATAAAAAGCTCCTTTCAAGAAATTCCCGGCTGTCTTTACATTATCAGCGATGCCTGGATGTAAAAAAACAGCCAAAGCACTAGCAAACAGGGCGGCACACAAAAGGACAGAGGAGGAATGGCTCTGTTTTTGGGTAATTTTTCAATCCAGTTGAAAATAAGTCGCTTCACAGTCCGATTACAGTTTACACAAAAAACAAAAAGCGATATACAACGATCATCAGAACGATATTTGCTGTGCTGGATTGTAATGTACAGTAGGGTTCTGGGCCAATTGGTGGGGATTTGGTTTGAAATGTCCTTTTTGGGGCATATTCTGCATTCGGGCTCTTATGCAGCCAGACGAATCTTATCCACATCGCTATGATACCGCAGTTCGTTACAACTTGTATTTAAATATGAATACACCTGATTTGAGGAGAAGGTGAGAGTGGATATCGAGGAAAAAGTCATCGCAATTGTCAGCGAACAGCTGAACTTTCCCAAAGAAGAAGTTTCTGCCGGGAGTTCTTTTACCGACGACCTGAAAGCTGATTCGCTTGATTTGGTCGAATTGGTCATGGAATTTGAAGAAGAGTTCGACATCACCATTCCTGATGATGATTACGAGAAAATTAAATCTGTCGGCGACGCCGTAAAATATATTCAAGAGAAATCATAATAGATGCGCCGACGCGTTGTCGTTACCGGGTGTGGAGTCGTAACCTCTCTGGGCTGTGAAGTCGCTGAGTTCTGGGATCGTCTCTGTGCTGGAAAAAGTGGTATTGCGCCGATCGTACGGTTTGATTGTTCCGATTTCAAAGTACGTTTCGGAGGCGAGATTTGTACGTTTCAAGCCAATGAACATATCCAAATCGCTTCGAAGGAACTTCGACGCATTGATCGATTTGTTCAATTTGCCATTGTTGCTGCACATAAAGCAGTAAAGCAGTCTGGCATCGATATGGATCAAGGTGATCCTTATCGCCACGGCGTCATTATCGGCAGCGGCATCGGTGGTCTGGGCGAGATTGAAGATCAGCACGACACATTGTTCAAAAAAGGCCCATCGCGAGTTTCGCCTTTTATGATTCCCAAGCTGATGGTGAATGCTGCCAGCGGAAACATTTCGGTTCGCTGGAAGCTTAAGGGGCCAAACACTGCTATTGCAACTGCTTGTGCTTCAGCTACGAATGCAATTGGTGATGCTGCTCGGTTGATTCAATACGGTTATGCAGATGTCATGATCACTGGCGGCAGCGAAGCAGGTTTGACTCCGATGGGGCTTTCTGGTTTCGCGAGAATGAATGCTCTTTCCAAACGGAATGATGAACCGGTAAAAGCCAGTCGTCCATTCGACGTCGATCNAGATGGGTTTGTGCTTTCCGAAGGGGCAGGCGCAGTCATCTTAGAAGAACTTGAGCACGCTAAAGCTCGTGGAGCAAATATTCTGGGCGAACTAATTGGCTATGGAATGTCAGCTGATGGCACACACATGACCGCTCCAGATCCCGAAGGAAACGGTGCAGCTTACGCCATGAAGCAGTCGTTGATCGATGCAGAAATTGATGCCTCTGCAATTGATTACATCAACGTGCATGGGACAAGTACTCCGCTGGGAGACAAAGCTGAAACAGTCGCGATCAAAACTGTTTTTGGTGAGCATGCCAAAGAATTTGCCGTTTCGAGTACCAAAAGTCAGCTCGGGCATCTGCTGGGAGCTTCCGGAGGCGTTGAATTCGTCGTCTGTGTACAGGCTCTTCAGGAGCAAGTTGCTCCTCCAACAATCAACCTTGAAAATCCAGACCCTGCTTGCGATTTGGACTACATTCCCAATGAAGCCCGCAGCATGAAGATGGATCACATCCTCACAAACAGCTTTGGGTTCGGCGGCCACAACGCTTGCCTGGTTCTCAAACGCTTTGACGGCTAAGTGGCTTCGGCTGATTGCTTTTGAA
>JAESQE010000390.1 GCA_016765335.1 Planctomycetaceae bacterium | reverse complement strand
AATGCCCCCATCCCATTAAAGCTGACCGAGTCTGACAAAGCTTTCGACCCCGATCAGGTTTATAAAAAGTAATGCACGCTACGTGCAATGTTGAATCCAGCAGAGATAGCTGGATCTACTGGGCAAGCAAGATTGTTGGTGGGAAATAGCACCAACAATAATAAATAATCTAGTCCTATTTCTTGTTGACGATCTTACTTCAGGGATTCAGTTAATCATTTTCTTGGCAATTTATCGTATTGTGTGAACGGTTACAAATCCCATGATATTGATAATAATCACATGGGACAAGATGGATGCAGCAAAGATAATATACTGGGTATACTTCATGGCTCAATATGCCCTTTCCTGACAATTTCCAGTTCCGTCCAAGCCGAAGCAAAAATTTCCAAGCTCCCCAAAAAAGTCACACCCCAGCCACCCAAGTGAGTTTTTCAGGATCGACTTAGTAGTGCGGTGGTATTGTTTAATCCAGACGAACAGTGCGCAGTCGCAGGGCGTTACTGACGACAGAGACAGAACTGAAACTCATTGCAGCAGCAGCCAGCATCGGGCTGAGTAAGATGCCGAATATCGGATACAGCACGCCTGCTGCAACAGGGACACCAAGCAAATTATAGATGAATGCAAAGAACAGGTTTTCGCGAATATTGCGTACCGTGCACCGGCTTAACTGAACCGCTTTTACGATTCCGCGCAGATCCCCTTTCACCAGCGTGACACCTGCACTTTCAATTGCCACATCGCTGCCTGTCCCCATCGCGATGCCGACATCGGCCTTGGCTAAAGCAGGTGCATCGTTAATTCCATCACCAGCCATCGCAACAATATGTCCTCGTTTGCGAAGTGCTTCTACATATTCTAGTTTATCCTGTGGTTTAAGACCGGCTTCTACCTGATCAAGATTCAATTTATCGGCTACTGCGCGAGCCGTTCGTGCGTTATCACCAGTGAGCATGATGATTTTCAATCCGAGATGGTGCAGTGTGACGATCGCTTCAGAAGTTGATTCCTTTATCGGATCGGCAACAGCAAGAATTCCGGCAAACTCTCCATCGATTCCCACGAAAATTACGGTACGCCCTTCCTGTTGCAGTTCCATCGCACGCTGTTGAAGTGGTTCAGATGAAATCGCATGCTCGCTCAGGAGTTCTGGGTTTCCGATCACGATTTTCTTTTTGAGAACAACTCCAAGCACACCACCGCCGGTTACTGATTCAAACTGACTCACTTCAATGAGAGAAAGGTTTCGTTCACGAGCAGCATCGACAACAGCACGGGCCAGCGGATGCTCGCTGTTCTGTTCAAGCGAGGCAGCCAGTTGGATGAGAACCGTCTGGTCAAAATTGTGACTCGGAACAGATTCAGTTAACTTCGGCTTCCCTTCGGTGAGCGTCCCGGTTTTATCGACGACGATCACATCTACCTGTTTCATCGTTTCGAGCACTTCAGCATTCTTAATGAGAACACCTTCTTTCGCCCCCCTGCCCACCCCAACCATAATTGACATCGGTGTTGCCAGCCCCAGAGCACAGGGGCAGGCGATGATGAGGACAGCAACCGCGTTCACCAGTGCATGTGCTAAACGCGGTTCGGGACCAATGATTGCCCACACAATAAACGTAAGCACGGAAGAAAGAACAACAGCCGGTACAAACCAGGAGGCAGCGACATCGACCAGACGCTGGATGGGAGCTTGGCTGCGTTGAGCCTCTGCAACCATTTGCACAATACGTGAGAGCATCGTATCACTACCTATTCGCTCTGCCTGCATGAGAAACGAGCCGGTTTGGTTCACCGTGCCGCCGATCACTTCATCGCGAATTGCTTTCTCTACCGGGAGCGGTTCGCCGGTAATCATCGATTCATCAATTGTGCTATGGCCTTCAGTGATCACGCCATCGACCGGCACTTTTTCGCCGGGACGTACTCGCAGCAGATCGTTCTTGTTGACATGCTCCAACGGCACGTCAACTTCAACACCCTCGCGTAAAACGTGAGCGATTGGCGGGGCAAGTGAAAGCAACTCTCGTATGGCGCCGCTGGTTTGATGCCTGGCTCTCAATTCAAGCATTTGGCCAAGCAGCACCAAGACAATAATCACAGCTGCGGCTTCAAAATAAACTTCAGGCTGACCATTGACCAGAAAAGATTCTGGAAGAAATTGAGGAAAGAAAAAAGCAAAAACGCTATAGATATATGCTGCACCTGTTCCCAATGCGACCAGAGTGAACATATTGAGATTCCAACTGAGAACACTTTGCCAGCCTCGCACAAAAAATGGCCATCCAGCCCACAGAACAACGGGCGTACTGAGGATGAACTGTATCCATTGCGATGCCCTGCTCGATAACAATTGTTCGATCCCAGGAAAAATCATCGGAGCCATTGCCAGCACAAGAACCGGGAAACCAAGTAGAAGTCCTACCCAAAATCGCCGGGACATATCGATCAGTTCGCCATCATCCTCTCCATGCGCCACTGTTATCGGTTCCAGCGTCATTCCACATTTCGGACAGTTCCCCGGGTGATCCTGCTGAATTTCCGGGTGCATTGAGCACGTATAGATTGTTTTCGTTTCTAGTGATGGCATTGCCGGTTCCAATGCCATTCCACATTTCGGACAACTGTCCGGATGATCGCTGACAACTTCCGGGTGCATCGGACAGATATATTTTCCAGCGGAAGTACCAGCCGGAGGGTTCGATGCCGATTCAGTGCTACTGCTGTAAGTANGGCAACAACTCGGACCGGGGTCGTTTTGAGAAGAATGTACAATACCTGACTGATTTTGCGCAAGAAATTTATTCAGGCAATGCTCGCTGCAAAAATAATGAGTATCGCCATGAACCTGAGCATTTAAACAGCTCGCTTCATCAACCTGCATTCCACAAACCGGATCTATAGCCATGCTTGATTCCTTCTAATCAGGCAGCAAAATATAAGCGGAAATAATTCAGCGTGGCTGGTTCGCCACTACCAGACAGAGGTAATTGAACCTTCATCAAACAGCTCACGTGCGATCATCCCGGCAGCCTCTTGCATTGTAGAGGCTTTCGCCCACGATACTTCCTGATTAGATGATTCAAAGCCCGAGTTTCTTCATTTCTTTAGATATCCAAACAACTAAAAATGAACATGAAAGAGAAGAGAAAAGGTCGCCGGTTTAACCCGGCGACTTTCCGGATGGTTTTCTCAAACTAATACTTACCACTATTTACAACTTGAGCACTTTCCGGAACTGCCTCCAGAAAAAGAACGAACTGCCGGGGTGGGAGAAAGTCCGGCTATTTGCACTGAAGGTGACTGCATGACCGGAATCTGTTGTGGTGAGGCATGATTGTAAGCACTGGAATCGTGTGCCTGTGAAGCCATTGCTGGTGTTTGTGGTGCGAATGGTTGAATCGATTCCTGCTTTCCTGCACCAAACCGACCCCCCTGGCTTGTCTGGCAACCAACCAGGGTACTTCCAAACAGAGTTCCAAAAACTGTAACCAGAACAATAGAGCGAACATGAAACGACATAATATATCTCCGAAACAAAGCCCACTATTCAGCTTTGTATAATTGCTTTCAGGGTCAAAACAGAATCTCTTCAACAATATATATATTGTAAAGAGAGTCGACATAAAACAGCCTAGGTACGAAATTATCAGAAGCACATTTCGTCCACAAACTGCTATAGCCGAAAGCAATTCAAAGCAATACAGACTGCCAGCGAAGAAGAGGCAGTACCGAGAGAGCGTGATGTCAACAAGGCTCGCTCAGTACAATGAGCCTCTGCACTGAGAAGGATGGAACTGGAAGCAAACTCCATCAAATCCGTTTGAATAACTCTTGATTCACTGAAAGGAACAACAGGAATTTCCCGCTGTTGATCGCAACAATGGCACTGGCTTCCACACTGGCAACTCTGAGTTGAATCGCAGCAGGATGCTCCTTCATTATTGCAGCAACAAGTCGCATTTCCAGAACAGCAATCTTGAGTTGAATTGCACGACAAGACCGTAAAGCAACCGCATGAAGACGCACTGACGCATTGCAATGGAATTGCAATGACTGCAATCCAAAGCATCGTCTGCCTGATTTTCATACGATTTTTTCGTATCACAACCGGATTCCTCAACAAATATCAGCAAAGAGAATTTTTGCCGTACAAATTTTGTTATCGACAGAATCGGTTGGTTCTGAAAACAGAAATATCGCAGAAACCTTTATTTTATCGTTATTTCGATGGAGTGAGCAGGAAATGTGAAGAACTTATTTGAAAAGCGAAGGAGCGGCATCATCTTCGGCAATCATGGGGGGAGCAATTTTGAATTTCAGGCCCGTGATATTTTCCAGTTGATCGTGTATTGCATGGATATTTTTTCGTACTTTACGTTGTGCCCCACGGTTTTGCTGAATTAACCGATTTGCGGTAAGTTTTGCCTCATCAAGCAGTTTTACAGTCTTCTCATCCAGTTTACCGCTGGCCCATTGTGATCCCTTCTCGAAGTGAAATGTCGCAGCTTTGAGGTCGCGACCGGTACGAACCATTTCCTGCTTATCCTGAAATGTTGCAACCTGACAACAGCGGTGATTGCTTTTAATACAATGGTGGCCGGCCAACGCATAATGCGCACGGGAAAAAGCCTGCTCCAAAGTGAGAACTGCCTTGACACGATTGGCTTCAACGGAATTTGCAAGTCGTTTGAGTTCAGCAATCGATGCGTCCAGAGCTGCTTCCCCGTCTGGAGTTGCCCGAGCAGCTTCCAAGCGTAAATAAGAAACAGCATCACGTAAATGTTTGGCAGCCTGCTTGACCTCGCCAGTCACAAAGGTTTCTCTTGCCGCCTCAAAGTGATGGCACGGTTTATCGATAAAAGTTGCAAGAATGTCTTCATCGATTTCGATCTTTGCTGACGAAAGAGGCTTGAAATCCTCTTGAGCGACCGCAGTTGTTGTTCCCAATGCAATTGCGATGAGAAGTAGTATTCGTCGAAAAAACAGACTGTCAGGTGACATAATTCCTAGTCCTGGTTCGATTGAGATTTGTAACTTGCCGGTTCAATGCGAGCGAAATCTAATCAATTGTTCTATTTGTGTCCATGGGAATCGAAATCGCTGTTTGATTGCTCAACAGTAAGGCTTGAATTGACAGCAGTTCTGTGTAACGATCTGTTGCTGTCTTTTACATGTCTTTCAACGCATTGTCGTCGCATCGTTTGATTTCCTATGAATATAACCTCCGTCACGATTGTTGCTTTCGGGATATTTCTTTTCAGTCTTGTTTCATCCCGGCTGCGCCAAAGTGTTGTGACAGCACCGATGGTCTTTGCCTTGTTTGGTTTGCTGATTGGAGATGCGGGGTTTGGTCTGATCGGGTTTCAGTTTGGAAACGGTGCGATTCACCTGCTGACTGAACTGACTCTGGTTGTCGTGCTTTTTACAGATGCATCGCGGATTGATCTGAAACTGCTACGCAGAGAACACAACCTGCCGGTCCGTTTGCTGGCAATTGGTCTGCCGATCAGCATTGCACTGGGGACATTTGCGGCCTGGTTTTTGTTTGAAGAACTGAATTTGTGGCAGGCTGCGGCTTTAGCAACAATTGTCGCACCGACTGATGCAGCTTTGGCTCATGTTGTGGTGACGAATAAGTTGGTGCCGGTTCGAATCCGTCAGGCAATCAGCGTTGAGAGCGGCTTGAATGATGGACTTTGCCTGCCGCTGTTTGTCTTCTTTCTGTGTGGTGCCCGCATTGCTGAGCATCCCGAAACGGCGACCTATTGGATTCAATTCGTTACGATGCAGGTTGGGCTTGGTCCGCTTGTTGGTATCGGTGTTGGATATGCTGGGGGCAAGCTAGTTGAATATGCTTCATTTCGTAAGTGGATCAGTCATTCCTTTCTCGAACTGACAACGCTCGCCCTGGCTCTGCTTGCTTATGGAGCAGCAGAGCTGGTTGGCGGCAACGGTTTCATCGCGGCTTTCTGTGCGGGACTGGCTGTTGGAAGTGTCTCGCGAACGCTTTGTGTTGCGATTCGAGAATTTGCAGAAGCCGAAGGACAATTACTGACCCTGCTCGTTTTTCTCTGTTTTGGTGCCGTCCTGATACCGATGGCTTTCGAAAACATCACATGGACCGGTTTTTTCTACAGTGTGATGGGGCTGACTGTGCTGAGAATGTTTCCTGTAGCAATCAGTCTTGTTGGGACGAAACTGCGTCCGGAAACTCGCCTGTTTGTCGGCTGGTTTGGCCCGCGGGGAGTTGCGTCGATTGTGTTCGCTTTAATGCTTTTGGATGAAACTGCTGTTCCTGCTCACAAGGAAATGTTTGCAGTAGCCATGGCGACGGTTGCTATCAGTGTCGTCAGTCATGGGTTAACTGCCTATCCGCTGGCAAAATGGTATGCGGGGCGAACAGAGGCAATGAAAGATGCCGGCTCGGCGATCGAAAATGAACCAATCACCGAAATGCCGTT
>JAESQE010000389.1 GCA_016765335.1 Planctomycetaceae bacterium | reverse complement strand
AATTCCGGTGCGGTCAATACGAATCAGAACATCGTTAATCCCGTAGGTTGGCTTGTCCACATCGACAAGCCACAAGCCTTGCTCGGCTTTACTTTTTGCTAATGCTTTCATGAGTTCGTATCGCTTTCATGGATTACGGGAACATCTAGTAATTCAAATGGGGCACAGACATTCCTGTCTGTGTCGTTTGAGCATGCCTCAATTCCAGGCAGACAAGAATGTCTACCCTCCGCTCGCAATCTCTTTTGAATTAATAGAGGTTCACTGGCACAGACTCCGAATGTTTATGCTTCTTCTGAGTTTGTAATTCATCGTTGCAGAAATCGGATGCAGTTGGGCATCGGCACCTGCACTTCATTTTTTGTTCTACTTAACAGCCCGGTTTTCTCGTCGATGCGAAACACAACAATGTTGTTCGAATCCTGATTCGCAGCCAGGATGAATTTGCCTGTCGGATCGATATTAAAGTTGCGAGGTGTTTTGCCGCCCGTTGGCTCGTGACCAATTGCTGTCAGTAACCCGGTCGATTGATCAATACGATAAATCGCCAAGCTGTGATGCCCTCGGTTCGAGGCATATAAAAACTTCCCATTGGGGTGAATTCGAATTTCAGCCGTCGAGTTGCCGGGAGTCGGTTCTGGCAAAGTTGTAATCGTTTGTAATGCAGCCAGTNTTCCGTTTTTCGGATTCCATTGGAATGCAGCCACCTCACAAGAAAGTTCATTCAAAACGTAGGCGAACTGATGATTCGGGTGAAAGGCAAAATGTCTTGGGCCAGAACCTGGTTTCAATTTCACATTCGGTAAATCGCTAACCGTTAATTTTGCGGTCTGTGCATCGAGACGGTAAGTGATGACTTGATCAATCCCCAAATCCAACGCGTAAACGAATCGGTTGTCTGGGGAAATGTTTGAAGAATGAGCGTGTGCAGCTTCCTGTCTCGCCTTGTTGATACTATGCCCCCGATGCTGCATCAAACTAGCAACAGGCGACCGCAGTTTCCCATCTTCTTCAATGGCAATGCTGACAATGCTGCCTCCGGTGTAATTTGCGACCAGCAGACTTTTCCCATCGGTATCGATATCAATATGACACGGGACACCGCCTTGGCTTGAAATCTGATTCAACTCCACAAGATTTCCCTGGTCACCTTCAATTCGATAAGCAAACACGCCTCCACTATTTTTCTTTCCCTGGTACTCATTGATTTCACTGACAGCATAAAGGTATTTCTGGTTCGGATGGATTCCCAGAAATGAAGGATTTTCAATGACCGTGACTCCTTCAAGACGCTTCAACGCACCGGTTTCGGCATTGAATTCCAAACGATAAATGCCTTCGCTTTCAGTTTGTGTGTAAGTCCCAACATACACAATATACCGAGAGGAATCTTTTTCAGCAGCTTGAACTTGATGATCCATCGATGTCATAACACAGATTGCTCCCAGAAGCACAACAAGTTGTAATCGGTTGACTATTGTTTTGGCGGTTTGGTTACTGAATGATTTCATGAGGTGAAATTCCAATGCAACGAAGTGAATGAAGTCCAAGCATAATGGGGTCGCACAGATTCGCATCACCCACACCTTGATTATCGTATAAACAGTCTGGCACGAATTAAAGCAACAGGCATCGTAAATAACTCACCAGATGCCAGTTTATGGGAACCTCTGTGAATTCAAAGGACATTGCGGGCGGAGGGTAGACATTCTTGTCTGCCTTGAATTGAGGCATGCTCAAACGGCACAGACAGGAATGTCTGTGCCCCCTTTGAATTAATAGAGGTTCCCTTATGTAATTCTGTTTTGAACTGCTTCAGGCGTCTCGGTTTTTATAGCGTTTGCTGGCGTCCTTGAGAGTCTTTCTCTCTTTTCTTGTCAGGCTGGCTTCGCCTTCCGCGTTGATTTTTTGCAGAATGCGATCCACTTCAGAATCCATCTTTTCGGATGATTCTTCACTGTAAACTTTAAGATTGGGCCCGCGACCAGGCATTTTGAAACCGCCTCGCGAGGTGATCGAATTGACTAGCGGACTCAAACGGATTCGATACTTAAAATACAAGTAACCAAACAGAGCGCCCCCCAGATGACCTGCGTGCGAAATATTATCCGTCGAAGCCTGCCCACCCAGCTGACTGAGCACAGGCAACAAGTCCATAATAATAATGAAGCCCGCAACCCAGCGAATTTCAATGGGGACAATCCCAAAGAGGAAAATCTTCTCTCTGGGAAAATGTAAAGCATAGATAATCAACAACGCCAAAACAGCTCCCGATGCTCCAATTGTTGGGATGCTATCGTGGAATATCGCCCCCAGTAAAATAATAAACAGACCAGAAAACATTGCAGAGGCACAATAAAGCAAACCAAATTCTTTGCTTCCGTACATCGATTCCAGACGCCCGCCAAAGAAATACAAGAGCAGCATATTAAAGAGGATATGAAAAATTTCACCTCGACTATGTGCAAACGCGTAAGTGAGTAAGGTCCATATTTTACCACTCGTTAGCGAATTGATAGATAGGCTTAACCAGTCGGTTAAACCCGGAAACAGAAGCTGTAGAACGAACACAGCGACTGTAATCGCGATGATTTTCTTCCAAACGGNCCACTGCTGCATGCCTGCGCCAATTGGCCTACTGGTGAAGCCGGAAGATTCGTCGCGGTAATATTCTCGATCATGAATGCCCATGAGTTTTTTTGATATGCCTGAAAAAGTAGTCTTGTAGGGATGTTTTAGCGAAGCAGTGCATACAAAGACGGAACGTTTTTTCGTTCGACGGTGCGTTATTCGCCGTTGTATTTGAATCTATACAAGCTTATCATAATCGAGAAGCAGCGTTTCTCCGAGAGGAATTTTGCTCTGAAGTCGGTAAATTCGTTGGCAAATATTGTATTTGATGNCACTTTGCTCTCAAAAGGAGTGTGCTATGCGATTGTTGAAGCATTCTTGGTTGGCTTTTTTTGTGTGCTGCGTGACCGTCACTACCTTGTCCACCAGTGATATTACTGGTCGAGTACAGGCAGACGAGAAAACCCGATCACTGGCTGTTTTCTTGCCTGAGACCATCAACACGGTTTCAANCGTCAGGCTGCAAGGTTCTGCTGCAGCGCAGCAGTCCTCGGGAGGGAAATGGTCTCGGGTCCTCCAGGAACATTTTGGTCACGATAAAACAGGATTCCTAAGTTGGGGTGACACGCTTCTGATCGGTTCCCTGTTTCATCCTTCAGTGCCTGAAGAAGCCTGGGCAACTGGCGTGATGCATCTGCCTCAACATATCAGTATGGAAGCCATTGCTAAAAACCTGGAGGCCAAAGTTGATTCTTTAACCGGTAGGCCCGTGCTACAAACTCCAGCGGGAAACTATCTGGTGAAATTTCCTGCTGATGTAATCGGTGTGTATCGGCCCGGGTTACGTCAGGATGCAGCGACCTGGATCGCGGCAGCTTCAAAGAAAAAGAGCATCAGTATTAAGCCCTACTTGCAAGAGGCGATCGATAAACAAGGCGACATTGTGTTGTCGCTAAATCTCGAACATCTACTTGATCCTGCGTTCGTGAAATCCAAGATCGAAAAAGATCCGCGATTTGCCAGGCACTCCAAACTGATAGAGCAAATTGTCCCGCTGATTTCAGGACTCCGTGGCGTCACTTTGTCTGCAACAACAAACCAGAAAACCGAGTGTGAAATTACGATTGATTTCTCCAGCGAAGTTGGCCCTTCTGCCAGTGTTGTGAAAACGCTTTTTCTTTCTGTCCTGGAAGATGTTGGAGCAGTGATTGAAGAGTTCTCCGAAGCAAAGGTTATACCTTCGGGCAAGACAGTCAAACTGCGATGCCAGCTTTCCGAGCAAAGTCTGCACCGACTGTTGTCACTGGTTGCTGCCCCCTGTATTTCAGCGAACTCTCACTCAATAGAAACTCAGCCTTCTCTCGCGAATGTTGAAAACAAAGAGGTTAAAAGCAAAGATATCAATCCCCCTTCTGAGAGACAGCGAGCGACAAAAAGATATTTCAATGCCATCAATAAGAAAATCTCCAACCTTCAACGAGCAAATCGAAATGCCAAAAACTACAAACACACCATCGCCTGGCACGAAAACTTTGCCCGCACGATTGAAAATCTTTCGCCCAATAATGTTGAGCGAGAGTTCCTCGTTTTTGGTCAACGAACAGCCAGGCGATTCCGAGGTTTAGCTTCATCACTGCGTGGGCAAGAAGTGGAGGTCAATCTGAAAGAACAAACTTTGACCTACCAGACCGATTACGATCCCGGTTGGGCTACCGCCAACTGGTGGGGCGGAGCAGGCTATCGAGCGCCGAGCGTGAAAGTGAGAAGTAACCTGGAACAAGTGCGACAACAGGTTTCTAATGCTGAGCTAAAAGGATTCCAGCAACGCCAGGGAATTTGGGATTTGGTTCTTGAAGATCAACAGGAAATGCAAACACGACTTGAAGCAATCAAGTAGATGGTACTGACTATTTCTGCGTGAATTCGTTACAGACTATTCAAGCCGCGATAAAATCAAATGGCACAAATTGCCAATCATCATCAAGCAATTGTGGCAACGCATTTTTCAATGCAGCAGGTGTCACTCTCGCAGCTTGCGGATTGTCGTGCAGTGAAAGGATGGAGCCGGGTTGAACTTTATTGATGATTGTTTTCTCTACAGAGCGAACCGTTGCCAACGGTGAAAAATCAGCAGCTGCAACGTCCCACAATACCGTGTGAATGTTCTGGCGCTGACACCATTTGACCAGTTTGCCTGTTGCATGACCATACGGTGGCCGCCATAACATAGGACGTTGTCCGGTGATGTGATCAATAACATCCGAGCAGGATTTGATATCTTTCACCAGCGAAAGTGTTGTTGCTTTCCAGGCATCCAGATGCTGATACGTGTGATTTCCCAGCGTATGCCCGCGCTGCACGATTTCCCTGGCCAGTTCGGGATATTCAGCGACTTTCTCCCCCACAAGAAAGAAGGTGGCTGATATCTGAAAATCATCGAGTAAATCGAGAAGCTGTGGCGTGCTCGCTGGATCGGGACCATCTTCAAACGTGAGGACCGCACATTTTTCTGTCTGGTGCAATCGCTGGCGAATATGACATCCCGGAATCATACGAGAAAGTGAGCGAACTAATTGAGTCCCCAAAAATGATCTCAAGACCACACCTCAGATTATCAACAATTGGTAATAGAATCAGGCACAACGCCGTGCGATACGCATTCGCATATTTACTCGCGCGTTGCATGTCCCCTAAGTCCTTGTCAGTACAAGGCCACGAGTAAAAGCTTCGCGCAAGTATTAATTGAGTTTGGTATTACCAAGTATTTATCGACATCTTGATCAGGGATGATTTCTCGATTCAGTCCCCACTAACCTACTTGCCTAACCAGCAAAGTTTAACAAAGCGATCCGGGCCAGTAATGGCTTGTCATTACCCACAATTTGGGTTGAATTGTTGTTGGGTTGAATTGTTGTTGGGTTGAATGTTGTATCTGTCTATTGTCACTTGAGTTAC
Source organism: Planctomycetaceae bacterium (assembly GCA_016765335.1). Lineage (GTDB taxonomy): Bacteria > Planctomycetota > Planctomycetia > Planctomycetales > Planctomycetaceae > Rubinisphaera. The sequence continues at coordinate 465 of JAESQE010000389.1, read as the reverse complement.
AGTGTGATGTTACAAATTGGGGCTAGCCGAATCAAGGGGCATTGGTATCATGTCAGCGTTGGTTACATGATGTGAGCCGGTTTGAGATTTTGGCAAATGACGGATTTCCTGCATCTGTCTTTGAACAATTTGAACCGGCAACGTGGCTGGATCAACCAGTCCCGCTGCCAAAGAAAGACAGTCCGGATAATCCACCCCTTGCTGCATCAGGTATCCAATTTGCTGACCAGCCGCCCATTGGGTCCGCTGAGAGAACTGAGATTTTTGTTGATCATGCATAGTCCCTTTAACATACAAAAATTCTCAAACAGTGGGAAGTGCTTTCTGACCTCAGCGTATTAATAGATGGCTTTGTCAACAAGATTCCACACAACAACCAGTGCCACATAGAGGGCTTTCTAATTTGACCCAGCGTTTTGGTCATAGAGACTCAACTGGCACACGAAGGTGGGTGCAAGCACCACA
>JAESQE010000388.1 GCA_016765335.1 Planctomycetaceae bacterium | reverse complement strand
ATCCGGCTGTTCTGGGTTTCTGTTTTTCTCTGGTCTGTAAGTTTTTTTGCAGCCTATTTATTATTGCCAATAACACAATTTCTTGGAATTTAGATTGTAGGCTGTTGTTAAAATTCATACTTAATGTTAGATTGCTTGGAATGAAGAATATTTTATTTTTAATATGTGCTCTTGCTCTTTTTTCTGCCAGTTTTGTCTCGGCGGCGCATGCGCATGTTGAAAAACAAAACGCTGATCAACAAATTGAACTCAGCGCTGATCAGGACAATACAGACAACGGAACTCCTTCCGATCCTTTATGTTACATGCATTGCCACAATCACATGGCACCGACAAACATCACGCAAAAAGCTCTTCCGAAAGCAACAGGCGAACGCCTTTCTGTGTTTTCCGAAAACGCTACATCTTCTCTCATTTACGGACTTAAACGCCCTCCTAAACTCTAAGTGCAGGGGTGAGGTGTGTCTTAATTTAAGGCACAAAATTTTTGTGCGCGTTTGAATTAATCTTCCATAAACATCCCTTTGTATGACTTGCCGTGAAAGCCACGCTTTCGCCCGCGCACTGCTTTTTATTGCCTCAAACAATCAAAGGAACATTTAAATGAGACAACAATTACGAATATTGACGTGTCTGGCTGCCCTCGGGTTATCAGCCCCCGCGCAAGCACAAGAACAAATGACACTGCAAAAGCCCAGTATAGAGCGCTTTATAAATTATGTATGGGAGTCTAGCCCTGCCATTGCTGAATCCGAGGCACGCGTTACTGCCGCCGATGCCGCACAACGCACAGCATCAAAATGGCAGTATAACCCAGAAATTGAATTCGAGGTTGAGAATGTCGATGGCGAGGACAAAACCAAGACGCTTGGAATAAGCCAAACAATAGACTGGAGCGGTAAATTTCTCTCATCCGGTAAAACCGCTTTATTTGAGTTGCAGGCCGTGGAAGCGGATCGTGATGAAATTCGTCAAAATACGGCGCTGGAGGTTCTCTCTAGTCTGGCAGATTACCGCGCGGCGAAGGATATTTATAATCTCGCCGTAGAGCGCTCCGGCTTGATGGAGCGTTTTGCGACATTGGCACAAAAAGGCTTTAAGGCCGGAGATATTGACCAGAGCGAAAAGAATTTGGCGCAACTTGCGTTGTCCGAAGCACTCGTTGTGCAGGCGGACGTGAAAACGGTGCTGGCGGAAACTAAACAGGCACTCGATTCTTCTATCGGCTTTCCGTTAGAAAATGGCTTTGCTCTGCCGGAATTACCGGAGGCTTTGCCAGCGTTACCAGAGGCAATTGATGAAAATCAAATCCTGATGGCTCTTCCCTCATTGCGCGCAATGAGAAGTCGTGAAGATGCCGCCAAAGCTGTGATAACGGGGGCGCGGAAAGATCGTTTGCCAGACCCTACCATCGGTATTACGGGTGGTCAGGATGCGGGCGCGGATATGATTGGTTTTTCTGTCTCTGTTCCTTTGAATATTTTCAACACATACGGTGCAGAGGTGGATCAAGCGAAGGCCGAGGCTCTTGCCGAAGCCAAGGCAGGTCAGAATGCCTTTTATAGTGCGCGCACACGCCTTAAATCAGCACAGCGTTCTTACCAGCTCTCACGAAAAGCATGGGGAAACTGGCAGGAAAACGGGGCGCAGGCTTTAGCTGAGCAAACCGATATTCTTGACCGTAAATTTAAAGTAGGCGATCTAAGCGCGACTGATTATTTGGTGCAGATCGAGCAAGCTCTAGATACGCAAGTTGCGGCAGAAGAGCTGCACGCTAAGGTGTGGAAGTCATGGTTTGCATGGCTTGGCGCATCAGGAACAATCAATCAATGGATTCAAAATTCAGGAGAATAAACAGATGAAAAATTATTACTTTTAAGCACAGTAGCCCTCTTTACCATCTCTAACCCCGCGTTTGCGGAAGGTGACGGGCATGGTCATGGAAACGAAGAAAAACCTCACGCTGTCTCTGAGGCCGGTCATGATGACCACGGCGCAGAAGCCAAAGAAGACGATGATCACGGCCATGCAGAAAGTGGCGAAGAGCATGAAGAAGGTGGAAGCGCAGAGGTCGATTTAACTCCTGAAAACATGAAAGAGGCAGGCATTCTTGTCGAACCTTTAACGCTGCAAAATCTTGAGGCCGAAATTAAGGCACCGGGCGAGGTAAAGCTGAATTCCTATTTGAGCAGCAAGGTCACGCCGCGTATTGAGGCGCAAGTGGTAGAGCGTCACGCAAGGTTGGGCGATGTTGTTGAAAAAGGCGCTCCGCTTGTCACTTTATCCGGCGTGGATATGGCGGAAGCGATTGGTGAGCTTATGGTTGCGCATAAGGAGTGGCGGCGTGTACAACAGCTTGGCGCATCAGCGGTATCGGCAAAACGTTATAGCGGCGCGAAAATCGCCGATGAACAGGCACGCGCTAAAGTTATGGCCTATGGTATGACCAAGAGCCAAGTCAAAGCGCTGCATGAAAAAGGTTCTGGCGGTAATCCCGGCATGTTCCAACTCACCGCACCGCAAGGTGGTACTATCGTGAGTGATGATTTCATTGACGGTGAATTGATTGAGCCGGGCCGCGTGTTATTCAATATCGTAAATGAAGACTCCCTATGGGTGGAAAGCCGCTTGTCACCTGAACTATCCAAAAGTGTTGAAGTCGGCGCGGGTGCGCGAGTCCATATTCCCGGTAATGGCTGGTTGCAGGGCAAAGTCGTGCAGAAACACCACTTACTCGATGAAGAAACCCGTACCATTGGTGTACGTATTGCTGTGGATAATGAGGAAGACCGCCTTCACCCCGGTATGTATGTGGATACGCGCATTCAAAGCGATAGTGAATCAAAATATCTTGCTGTACCCACCGCGTCTGTTTTGCGCTCCCCAGATGGAGATTGGGTGGTTTTTGTTGAAAGCGAAAACAAGCAAGGAGAGTTTAAACCTGTGGAGGTTGAAACCCTACGTACAATAGAAGATTACACGGTGATAAAAGGTCTGCCGGAAGGCACGCGGATCGTGACCGAGGGCGCTTTCTTTGTTCAATCTGAACTCGCCAAAAGCGGCTTTGAAGTTCACAACCATTAAAAAATTAGGAAACAAAACTATGCTAAATACAATTATTGACGGAGCAGTTAGACACCGCCTGATGGTGGTCTTGATGCTTATATCCATTGTGGTGGGGGCATTCATGATGCTGCCAAAACTTAATCTGGATGCTTTTCCCGATGTAACAAATGTGCAGGTGACAATTAATACCGAAGCGCAAGGGTTGGCATCTGAAGAGGTTGAACAGCTTATCACCTACCCGATTGAATCTGTGATGTATTCACTTCCTGATGTAGAGGAAGTGCGTTCGATCTCAAAGACAGGACTATCAGCTGTTACAGTTGTGTTTAAAGAAGGCATGGATATTTACTTTGCACGCCAGCTCGTGTTTGAACGCTTGCAAGATGCACGAGAGCAAATCCCCGAGGGCATGGCAACGCCGGAAATGGGGCCGAATACCTCCGGTCTGGGACAAGTGTTTCAATATATGCTCACCACCAATGATCCTGAAAAATTTGATACGATGGCCTTGCGCTCCCTCAATGACTGGGTAGTGAAATTGCTGCTTATGCCAATTGACGGTGTGACGGAAATTCTCTCCTTTGGCGGTGAAGTGCGTCAATATCAGGTGCAATTAGAGCCTGCCAAGCTTCTATCCTACCAATTGCATGCCGAAGATGTTGTCGCCGCTATTGAAGACAATAACAGCAATGCAGGTGGCTGGTATCTCAATCGCGGCGCGGAGCAGCTTGTCATTCGCGGCGTTGGCTGGGTACGCGGTGGTGAGGAAGGCATCCGAGATATTTCCAACATTCCTGTTAAAGATGAAGATGGCGTTGTCGTGCGCGTGCGCGATGTAGCGGAAATTGCTTATGGGTCAGAAATCCGTCAAGGCGCGGTTAGTATTACCATGCGTGATGAAGCCGGAAAGCCCAAGCAAATGGGTGAGGTCGTTACAGGTATCATCATGAAGCGCATGGGCGCAAATACCAAAAATACGATTGATGAAATTAACGAACGTCTTCCGATTATTCAAAATGCATTGCCTGATGGCGTTAAAATCGAAGCGTTTTATGATCAGGCTGAATTGATTAGTCAAGCGGTGCATACGGTCAGCAAGGCTTTGATCGAGGCTTTTGTGCTTATCGTTCTTGTCCTGCTCTTGTTTCTCATGAATTTGCGCGCAGCGGTTTTGGTGCTGCTCTCAGTGCCGATCTCTATTGCTCTGGCACTGATGGCGATGGCCTATTGGGGCGTGTCGGCAAACCTTATGTCACTTGGTGGACTAGCGATTGCGATTGGAATGATGGTTGATGGCTCGGTTGTGATGATGGAAAATATTTTTAAACATCTCTCTCATCATGAAGAAAATGGCAATCCGGACGGTGTAAAACTGCGCATTCTCGAAGCCGCCCGCGAGGTTGGCCGTCCGGTATTTTTTGCTGTGCTGATTATTATAGTGGTCTTTACCCCACTCTTTACATTAGAAGGCGTAGAAGGAAAATTATTCCAGCCCATGGCAACCTCTATTGTTTTGGCGATGGCCGCATCTTTGATGGTGGCGCTAGTGGTTATTCCGGCGCTGTCTATCTTCCTTTTCAAAAAGGGAGTGGATCATAAATCTAATTTTCTGATTGATGCAATTGACAGAGTTTATAAGAAGGCTCTTACAGGCGCTTTAAAGGCCAAAAAGACGGTTGTTATTACAGCCATTGCGATCTTTATCAGTTCGCTTTTACTCGTGCCGTTTCTAGGTACTGAGTTCGTACCGGAGCTAGAAGAAGGCACAATCAATATCCGTGTAACACTAGCTCCATCTTCATCACTGGAAACTTCACTTGGTGTGGCGCAAAAGCTGGAACGAAAGCTCTTGGAATTTCCAGAGGCGCTCTATGCTTCCTGCCGTATTGGTCGCGCCGAAGTTGGTGGAGATCCCGAACCTGTGTCCAATGTAGAGATTTATGTGGGATTAAAACCTGTCAAAGAATGGACATCTGCCAAAGACCGGTTCGAGCTACAAAAGCTGATGGAAGAAAAAATGTCTACTCATCCGGGATTACTTTTCACGTTCTCTCAACCCATTGCTACCCGCGTGGATGAATTGCTCTCTGGTGTGAAAGCGCAACTTGCAATCAAACTATTTGGCCCTGATCTCAAAGTTCTAGCCGAAAAAGGAAAAGCCATTGAAACGTTAGTGCGTAAAATCGAAGGCGCACAATCAGTGGAGATGGAGCAAATCGCCGGGGAAGCCCAGCTTGTTATACGGCCTGACCGCGACAAACTTGCCCGTTACGGTATTCCTGTGGGACAGGTGATGGCTCTGGTTTCTGATGCAATCGGCGGCGCAACTGCCGGACAAGTCATCCAAGGCAATGAGCGTTATGATATTTATGTGCGTTTTGCCAAGGAGTACCGCAATGACATGCAAGCTATTTCTGACCTTATCATGCAAGCGCCAAGTGGCGCATGGGTGAGGCTCGGTGATGTGTCCGATGTTTCCATCGAGGCCGGCCCTCCACAAATCCGCCGTGACGATGTGCAGCGCCGCGTGGTGATTCAGTCGAACTTGACCGGACGCGACATGGGTAGTTTTGTTGAAGAAATCAGCAAACGCATTAAGGAAGAAATCAATCTGCCGCCGGGCTATTCCGTAGTCTTCGGTGGGCAATTTGAAAACCAGCAACGCGCGCAGGCACGACTTATGATTGTTGTGCCATTGTCATTGGGGATGATCTTCTTGCTTCTGTTCTTTGCCTTTGGCTCAGTCAAACAAGCGGCCCTAATCATGCTCAACGTCCCACTCGCTATGATCGGTGGAATCGCTGCGCTGTATTTCTCAGGTCAGTATTTATCCGTACCGGGATCTATAGGCTTTATTGCTCTGTTCGGGGTCGCTGTGCTCAATGGTGTGGTGATGGTCAATGCCATTAATCTGCTAGTGGAAAGTGGTACAGAAGTAACGAAGGCGGTCTTTGATGGTGCCTTATCTCGCCTACGCCCCGTCCTCATGACAGCATCCATCGCTGCTTTGGGGTTAATACCAATGCTGCTCGCCACAGGCATAGGCTCGGAAGTACAAAAACCTCTGGCAACCGTGGTGGTTGGCGGGCTGATATCCTCAACGCTACTTACATTATTCGTCCTGCCAGTGCTCTACAGCACCTTCTCACAACGCCTTATTAACGAACGCAGGGTAATAGAATAATGAATAAGATTTTTGCTCTTATCGTGGCTGTTTTTATTGTTGCTACAGATACATTCGCAGACAGGATTATAAATAAAGGGCTTGCAGAACAGGGGGGCGGCAGCCTCCCCGTTACGCCATTCTTTAATCTTGTCAGTGTACAAAATACAGGAGTTAGTTTCGGACTGTTGCAGGAAATATCTTATGGCAGATGGGTGTTGCTAGGGCTTTCTTTAATTATAACAGCCGCATTGGTTGTCTGGCTTTTCCGTACATCATCACTTGTCTTGAGTTGTGCGCTTGGTCTTGTAATCGGAGGTGCTGTCGGTAATATGATTGAGCGCGCCCGTTATGGAGCCGTGTTCGATTTTCTAGATTTCCATGCCTATGGCTGGCATTGGCCTGCCTTTAATTTTACGGACAGTGCCATTGTTATCGGTATGTTCCTGCTAATATTTTACGAATTTATGGGATCAAGCGTTAAGGAGGCTAAAAACATTGGCTGAAAAGTGCGGAAACTCTTGCGGGAACATAGCCTTTGAAGGAATGTCTAAGATCTACAGGAGGATATTATGGGTCGTTATCTTTATCAATGGCGGAATGTTTCTGGTCGAAACCATAGCTGGTTTTATGGCCGATTCAACAGCTCTAAAAGCAGATGCCTTGGATTTTCTTGGTGATAGCGCCACTTATCTGGCAACGCTTCTAGTCATCGGAAAGCCACTAAAAATAAGAGCTATGGTGGCACTGCTTAAAGGATTAAGTCTGGGTGCTATGGCGCTTTTTGTTCTTGGTTTTACGTTGTATAGAGTTTTTGTTTTCGGGTCGCCTGAAGCTCTTACAATGGGACTTATAGGACTTATGGCTCTTGCCGCTAATCTAGTCAGCGTATTGCTTTTAGTGCGTTACAAAGAAGGGGATTCTAATATTCAGTCCGTGTGGCTATGCAGCCGCAATGATGCTATTGGCAATGTTGCCGTTATTATAGCCGGGGCATCTGTTTTTGCCACAGGAACGGTATGGCCGGATATTATTGTTGCTTTTATTATTGCAGGATTATTTATGCATTCATCAGTCAATATCACTCGTCAGGCACTAAGAGAAATGAAAGAGCAATAATTAACTCTTTTACCTATCCAACGTCCCGATCACCTTAAAATACCCCCCTACCCTTAAAAACACCTATTAGTTTCCGTAATCTATATTATCACTTTAGTATTTTGTTCTAAATTATTGTTCCCTATCAATGGCTTATATAAAGTTGNTGTTATAAAAGCTAGCGTCAGATTCTATCTTCATTTATGTTTTTTGCAAAGTCTAAGCGCACAGCAGATTCATAAATATGAAACTGGTGAAAACCGATTATCAGCTGAGAGCATCAAACAAGTGGCTGATGTTTTTGCTGTGCCGGTGAAGTATTTTTATGGTGATGATGCGGCCTATATTACAAGCGAGATCGTGAATTTTCCCGAAGATGTTTGCGGCGATCTGTTAAGCCTTGTAAAGAGCGTAAAAAAGCTCGTTCATCCAAAATGATATTAAGTACTATGTTTTTCGTATGGATCGACCTTATCCGTCAAAAACATGTCATGAATAATGTCTATTCTATCTTTAAGAACTTCGGAGGCATGGTCAGGAAGCATTTCTTTGGCTTTTTTGACATTATCCATCCCTATTCGTGCGTGTTCTTCAGATGCATCGAGGCGAATAATATTGTCGCGGCCAATAAGTAAACCCGCCTGCCCTATCGCGTTCTGCGATTGTAAACTCATCGCTGCAAATATGACATTCCACCATGAAAGAGCGCCATTTAAGTGCCTTTGAAGCCATGAAACCTTGTATGGTTTTTCACCGCAACCAATAGATAAAATCTTAATTTGATCCCTTCTCACTTGATAGCATGATAAAGCATCGACAAGACCAATCATAATTGGGTTATTAGCCCAAATACCGCCATCAACAAAATGGTATTGTTCATCCGAAAATGTTCTTAAAAACGATGGTGCCGCCGATGTTTCCATTCCGATTTGAGCCATATCGACTAGATGATCCATTTTATAATCAGGGTGATGATTTGTTTTGCGAACTAAGACTTCGCCAAATTTTCCTTCAAATGCCGGCACGCATAAACGATTTTTGGATGCCCCGAATTTTATATCACCAAGGCTTTCATTTAATACTTTTCTCAAATTTTTGGATGAGTATGTTGTGATGGCAAATGATGTAATTTTTCTGAGACATTTGAAATTTTGTGGGAAAATACGTGTCCCCTTCTCCATGTACAATTCCAACAAATCTTTTGCTCGAAGCCCTTTTCCCAAGCCAAGGGCTATTATGCCACCAGTCGAGGTTCCGCAGATGTAGTCGAAATAATCTCCGATGGGTTCACCATCGAGGCATTCTTGTTCCAACTCCGCCAAGATAGCGGCTGGAAAGATCCCTTTGATGCCGCCACCATCAATGGAAAGGATGCGTAAGTGCCGATCTTCCGGCCAAGGAAGTTGCAAACGCTTTTGTTGTAATGTGCCTGTTGATCGTCGTTGGCCGGTTTTTCCTTTTGACATTTATCGTCCTTCTCACTGTTAGGTTCGTGATCCCTGCCCCCGCCTGTCCATTCTCCTGTGGCGCGCCAACCTTCATAACTTGCGAGCCATCGCACAGTCCAGGGAACAGTTGTCTCCGCTACATATTCATCATAGTACCACTCTCCTTGCGCCGGATCGTATAGACACAACAGCGGTAATTCTGGGTGTGTGGTGTTTTTATACAAATGAGGCGCATATGGATGAATAGAAGGTTCTAAAATCTCTACGCGTGGCTTGTAGGGCGTTATTTCAACGTCGTCTAAATACTTTGTTCGACACATTTGTATACGAATTTTATATCTTTTAGCATTAAACGGGCTTAACCACCCTTCCCAAACAACAAACCAGCTCGTTGAAAATTTGACCTCAAATTGAGGATGCAATTCTTTCATCCGTTCAATTTGCTTGTCAACGCTTGGTATCATTCTTCGAGATCACCTCCAAAGAACGTGTTTGATTTGGCTTTTTGGACGTTATCTGATGCTTGCGCCTTCGATGCTACCCCTGCCCCCACTAAGCCCGAAGCAGCAATATCAATAGAGCCTGATTTGGTATTGGTGTAAGAGCTATCAGAAGTGATGGTTTTGCCCATATCTTCATTAAATTTCTTAAACACGCCCATAGTCGGGTTTTCGCCAAAAAGATTGCTCATGACGGCTTGCATTTCAGGTAAATCGAGATTGCCGTAGACAAGTGCTTCAACTTTCGTGACCAAATCATTCAGATCATCGAGGAAGATGCTTTGTGTCTTTAAATCGCCTGGCCATCTGTCCGTAAAACAATCCTCCGCAGGACAAGCGGGGTTCATGACAGTAATGGTTTGACCTACATCGTGTGCTTGTTGAACAAAATCACGAAGACTACATGCTTGATAAAGCAATTCATGAGATAAGGTGTCTGTATGACCCGCCTTATCAGCTACGAGCT
>JAESQE010000387.1 GCA_016765335.1 Planctomycetaceae bacterium | reverse complement strand
AGTTAGGTATTGATTTTGATTCCGTCTCGACAGGTGAATTAGATCAGTCGGGAAACGCCCATTGAAATCACGGGATATTTGAACAAGCATGTCCCGCAAGGACTGGTTTTTAATTCATATGAATGGGGTGATTATTTCTTGTGGGCAGGCCCGCCAGAGATGAAGATCTTTCTGAATTCACATGCTCATTTAGTCCCCCGAGATGTTTGGCTCGACTATTTGAATATTGCATCGGCTTCCCCAAATTGGAAAGACAAACTGGACCGATACGGCGTGAACACCGTTGTGGTTGATTTTCGATTTCGTACTCGGCTCATTAATACCATCAAACGAGATGAAGACTGGGATTTGAAATACGAAAATAATTTGGGGGCGGTTTTTGAGCGAAAAAAGACGATTTTGAATTAAAAACCCCCTCTAACTCCCCCTTCCCAAGGAGGTTGAGGCGAGGTCATTCGATTGTTTCTTATGCACCTCAACACCAACTTTAAATTTATAACGAAGTTTACATTTTCTGGTACCTACCATGAACAGTAAAATATTTTTCAGTGTTCAAGTTGTATTTGTTCTGGGATTGCTCGTGGCATTCACGTTGGCATCACCAGAAGCAAAACGAACACTCAAGCAGGAAGTCACCGGAAAATCTGTGATGACTTCCGTGGAGATCCCACGTACTGAACCGTTACGAATTGAACCGCTTTATGATCGTCCGGAAATGGTTTCTGATGAAGATTTAGCTGCGGTGCTTTGGCAGGTTCGACCCAAGTTTGAACGCGTTGGTTTGCGTCCCAACCTGGTGGAACATGCTATTCGAACCTGGTCCGTCGATGCCACGTTTAAGAATTCTGGTGTGTTATCGGGAAAAGAACTTCAAGGGTTCCTGCTCGATCATAGCACCTTCCTTCTTTCCTGGGACGAGCAGACTCAGCCATTGTTACAGGATCGCAATTCGGGAGTCGGTGTAAATTGGGGCCGTACTCGTAGTATTTCTGTGCATCACGATCATATGCTGGCCTGCATCACAGAAGCAGGGGCCAGTTTGGATGAACCGGTCTTTTTGCCCACGCAGCGGCAAGCGACATTAAGAAATATCGTGGAAGAATCGCTTCGGGATTTTCAGCTCGATGAACGCGAAGCGGAGTGGACCGCGATGGCGTTTGGTTTATGGCTATCTCCGACAAAGCAATGGCGATCCGCTGACGGTCGAATGATGTCTTTCGATTTGTTAGCGCAGCGGCTCATTCGAGGTCGATTGGAAAAAGGTGTTTGTAGCGGCACACATCGGGTTTACTCACTTATTTTATTATGGAGGCTCGACGAAGAATTCGACATTCTCTCAGATCCCGTACAAAAAAAAGTTTACGATCACTTAGCCTACGTGCGAGATTTAATCACAGCTTCCCAATTTGAAGATGGTCATTGGCCTTCTAACTGGGATCAGGGAGCCGATGCATTAATCGATCCGCGAGATGATGAACTTAAAGATACCGTCATCGCGACCGGTCATCATCTGGAATGGTTGGCGTTGGCACCGCAGGAATTGCATCCGCCCCGTGAACAAATTGAAAAGGCTGCTCAGTGGATCATTAAAACAACTAAAGAGCAATCCGACCAGGAAATCTTTCAGCGGTACACATTCTTCAGCCACGTAGGCAGCGCCCTGGCATTGTGGAGAAACACACATCCCAGCGACTTCTGGAAACAATGGCAACAAAAGCACCCCGACTACAGTTTCAAATCAGCCAAGCCGAGCCAGTAATGGCCTTGGTAGGTTGAAGTAAACACCGAAGAACACGCAGAGAAAAAGTAGGCTGGGTTGAGGCACGAAACCCAGCTCCTGCACCAGACGAAGTTCATGATACATTGAGACCTGCCATGCTGGGTTTCGTAAAGACTCTACCCAGCCTACAATTTCTAAATCATCGGCGCATAAAAAAGCCGTGCCATCTCTGACACGGCTCGTCTTTAATTATTTTCTTATGCTTCGTCGGTGACACAACCTTCGGAAGCGGATTTGACCGTCATAATGTAACGGTGCAAAGTTCCTTTGCTGTATCGGTAAGCAGGCATCGACCAGTTCTCTTTTCTGCGAGCGAGTTCCTCGGTAGAAACCGCAATGTAAATTCTATTTTCGACGGCATCGATGGTAATTTCGTCGCCGTTCTCGACCAATGCCAACGGTCCTCCTTCTTGAGCTTCGGGAACGATGTGCCCAACAATGAACCCGTGAGACGCACCGGAGAATCGACCATCGGTAATGAGCGCGACATCTTTACCAAGTCCAACTCCCACCAAAGCAGCTGTTGGAGAAAGCATTTCCGGCATGCCCGGTCCGCCTTTGGGGCCTTCATACCGAATGACAACCACTTCGCCTTTTTGAATTTTGTTTTGTTCAACAGCTTCGATCATCGCTTCTTCACGATCAAACACATGAGCAGGGCCGGTGAACTTGGTGCCTTCTTTGCCGGTGATTTTTGCCACTGCACCGCCTGGTGCAAGATTTCCCCACAGGATTCGCAGATGACCAGTCTTTTTGATTGCTTCCGAAATCGGATGCACAACATCCTGACCTTCTGTAAAGTCTCTGACATCCTTCAAGTTCTCTGCAATCGTTTTACCCGTCACCGTAATACAATCGCCGTGCAGGTAACCTTGTGCGAGCATGTATTTCATCGCTGCGGGGGTACCGCCAACTTTATGCAGCTCGGTCATTGCATATTTCCCGCTGGGTCGCATATCTGCCAGAAGTGGAGTTTTATCGCTGATCCTTTGGAAGTCGTCTAATGTCAAATCGACATCCACAGATCGAGCCACAGCCAGCAAGTGCAGAATCCCGTTGGTAGATCCACCCAAAGCAATGATCATAGTAATCGCATTTTCAAACGCGGCTTTGGTCATGATATCGCGAGGCTTCAAATCGATCTTCAGCAGGTTAAGAATGACATCCCCGACCGACTTGCATTCTGCCATTTTTTCGTCGTCTTCAGCTGGGATCGAAGAACTGTAAGGCAGCGACATTCCCAAAGCTTCCATTGCGATGGACATCGTATTGGCAGTAAACATTCCGCCGCACGCGCCGGCTCCCGGGCAACTGTGTCGCACAATGTTTTGACGTTCTTCATCGGTAATTCGCCCCGCTAAGTATTCGCCATAAACTTCGTTGGCACTGCCGACATCAATTTGCTTGCCATCCCAGTAACCGGATTGGATCGTGCCGCCATAAATCATTAAAGCTGGACGATTCAAGCGACCAGCTGCAATCAAACAACCCGGCATATTTTTATCACAACCAGGTAGCGCCACCAATGCATCGTACCACAAAGCAGACATACTCGTTTCGATGGAATCTGCAATCAAATCGCGTGACTGCAACGAAAACGACATCCCTTCGGTTCCCATCGAAATCCCATCGCTGACCCCGATGGTGTTAAATCGCATACCAACTAAATCGCTTTGCTGAACAGATTCGCGAACCGCAGTCGCCAAGCGATCCAAGTGCATATTGCACGGATTGCCATCATACCACAAACTGGCGATACCAATTTGAGGCTTGTTCATATCTTCTTCAGTCATCCCGGTCGCATACAGCATCGACTGCGAAACGCCCTGCTTACGAGGCTGAGTAATCTGTCTGCTGTACGGGTTCAACGGTCTGGTTGGGCTGGTGCTGTCCTGGTTGCTCATGTCGGTTTCCAAATATGAAAGTTTGCAATTAATAAAACAAAAGTCAAATCAATCTAAGAATATATCGAAGCTACATCATAAAGAAATCGATTCCTCCACGCTACTGCCTCGCTGGCGAGTTTTCGTTGTACTACAATGATTGCAGAATGAAGTATTGCTAAAGAATGCAGGAAGGAAATGAACCACAGAGACACGGAGCACAAAGAAATAAATAGAAAACAGAGATCTGGAACTTGAAGAGCCTTCTCCGCGCCTCTGTGGTGAATATAATCTTCCTCTTTTCGTAGATAGATAATTTTACAACATTAAATAAGACAATTCGACCTCCAGCAGGTCGCATACAAGGATGGCGTTGAGGATGAGTGCTAACGAGATTGTGATTCGCGGAGCTCGGGAACATAACTTGCAGGATGTTTCGCTGAAGCTGCCTAAGCAAAGTTGATTGTGATGACCGGCGTGAGTGGGTCCGGCAAAAGTTCGCTGGCGTTTGATACGTTGTACGCTGAAGGGCAACGCAGGTACATCGAATCGCTTTCGACATACGCCCGCCAATTTCTGGGACAACTGCCCAAGCCGAACGTTGATGCTGTTTCCGGGCTGGCCCCTTGCATTTCGATTCAACAAAAAGTGACCGGTCGCAATCCACGTAGCACCGTGGGCACGATTACCGAAATCTACGATTACCTGCGGATTCTTTTTGCACGTGTCGGTCAGGGCTACTGCTATGTTTCTGGCTTGCCAATTCAGGCGCAAAGTGCAGATCAGATTGTCGAAACAATTTATGCATCGTCGCAGAAATCTAAGTTGCAAATCATGGCTCCGTTGGTTCAGGGGCAAAAAGGAGAATTCAAAGATCTGTTTGATGATCTGCTTCGACAAGGGTTTTTGAAAGTGCGTGTTGATGGAGAGTTTTATCCGCTCAGCGATCCTCCAGATTTGAAAAAGAATTTCAAGCATACGATTGATCTGCTGATTGATCAGGGAGATATCGAATCGCTGGGAAGAACCCGCTTAAGTGAAATTGTCGAGCAAGCCCTGAAGCTTGGTAACAAAGGTTTAATCTGCATCAGTGAATCGTCAGCAGGAAAGATTGCAGAGAAATATTACAGTGCAGAATATGCCTGTCCGGAATCGGGGATGAGTTACGCCCCGCCGTCGCCTCAACTATTCAGTTTCAATAGCCCGGCTGGTATGTGTCCGGATTGTAATGGACTGGGGATTCGTTTTGATTTTCTCATCGAAAAACTGGTGACTGAACCAGGGAAATCATTCTCACGGGGTGCAATCCCGCTGGTTGGCTCTTTTGGCAAGGTCGGGAAATCGAAAAAGAATCGATACAAAGGAGCGGCCCGGCTGATTGAAGAAACGCTGGGGCTGAAAGAAGGCTCTGTCCTCAAAACGGCCTGGAAGAAGTTGTCCGAAGAAGTGCAGAATTTGATGCTGCATGGTTTGGGAGATCAGGAATTTTATTCCGGCGGATATTACGGCAGGCGGTATGTCAGTTATTACGGAAAGTTCGAAGGCGTCATCGGCGAGCTTCTGGAAAGTTATCGAACGGCTCGCAACCCGATGCGAAAACGTCAGCTCGAAAAATACATGGAAACAACAGCGTGTTCGAGTTGCGATCAAACACGCCTGAATCGACAAGCACGCCATGTGAAATTAACTGCACAAGGAAAGTCATTCTGCAAATCGCATACTCAAACCGAACAAAGCATTACCGATGTTTGTGAGCTGACCATTGCGGAAGCATACGACTTTTTTGAAAAGTTAAAACTCGACAAAACTCAGACAATTATCGCTGAAGATGCCTTGAAGGAAATTCGAGGACGCTTAGGATTCCTGCTGCAATGCGGACTCGATTACCTTTCGTTGAACCGAACCGCACCGACTCTATCTGGTGGTGAGTCGCAGCGAATACGTCTGGCAGGGCAGATTGGCTCAGGGCTTTCGGGGATTGTCTATATTCTGGATGAGCCGTCTATCGGATTGCATCCACGGGATAATGATCTGCTATTAAATAGTCTGACACACTTACGCGACATGGGAAATACGGTCGTCGTTGTCGAGCACGACGAAGAGACAATGCAGGCCGCTGATTTTATTGTCGATTTTGGTCCTGGCCCGGGGCATCGTGGCGGTAAAATTGTTGCTCAAGGAAAACTGTCAGATATCAAGAAATCGAAAGAGAGTATTACCGGGCAGTATCTCTCCGGAAAACTGAAAATTGAAATCCCGGAAGTCCGCAGAGAGCCGACTGACCGTAAACTGAAAATCATTGGAGCTTCACACAATAACCTGAAGAACATTGATGCAGAAATTCCGCTGGGCTGTTTTGTTGCGATTACTGGAGTCAGTGGTTCTGGGAAAAGTTCGCTGATCAACGATATTCTGTGGCAAGTGCTTAATCGGGATGTGAATCAAGGGAACGGCAAACCGGGAGAACACGAACGGATTGAAGGACTCGATAACATCGACAAAGCGATTGACATCGATCAATCGCCCATCGGTCGCACCCCGCGATCTAACCCTGCAACTTATGTCAAAGTCTTTGATTTGATTCGGGACTTGTTCACGAAACTGCCCGCATCAAAAATTCGAGGATACAAGCCCGGACGATTCAGTTTTAATGTGAAAGATGGTCGCTGCGAAGCTTGTGAGGGACACGGAGCGAACAAGCTCGACATGGATTTCCTGGCTGATATGTGGATTACCTGTCCGGTTTGTCAGGGCAAACGCTTTCGACAGGAAACACTTGAAATTGAATATCGCGGGCACAACATTGCAGATATTCTGGATATGGAAATTGGCGATGCGCTGCCTTTGTTCGAGAATCATCCAAAAATTTATCGCATGCTCAAAACGCTTCACGATGTCGGCCTCGATTATCTCAAACTGGGCCAACCTTCTCCAACTTTATCCGGGGGAGAAGCTCAACGAATTAAACTCGCACGGGAATTGGGAAAACGCTCGACCGGAAAAACACTGTACCTGCTGGACGAACCGACGACCGGGCTGCACTTTCATGATGTGAGCAAGTTGCTGGAAGTGCTTCATCGTTTTTGCGAGCAGGGGAATACGGTAGTTGTGATTGAGCATCATCTGGATGTGATCAAAACAGCGGACTGGGTGATTGATTTAGGCCCTGAAGGCGGAGCAGGCGGCGGAGTGATTGTATCCCAGGGACCACCCGAAACGATTGCACAAGCCGAGCAGTCTTACACCGGTCGAGCCTTGCAACCGTTCTTTCCACAATCAAAAAAGAAAACAACACGCAAAGCTGCAATCAAAAAAAGGAATCTTCCTCAGGTCGAGACGGGTATGACAGCAGCTGAGTTAAAGCAGTTGACCAAGCAAATTACAGTGCGCGGAGCACGTCAGCACAATTTGCAGGATGTCGATTTGATCATTCCTCGCAATCGCATCAGTGTATTTTGTGGCCCCAGCGGGTCTGGAAAAACGTCGCTGGCGATGGACACGTTGTATGCGGAAGGGCAAAGGCGTTATGTCGAATCGCTTTCGGCTTACGCTCGACAGTTTTTAGGACAAATGCCCAAGCCGAAAGTGACGCAAATCCAGGGACTGTCTCCCGCCATTGCGATTGAACAAAAAACCGTGGGTGCAACACCTCGTTCAACCATCGGCACCGTCACAGAAATTTACGATTATCTGCGAGTTCTGTACGCCAGACTGGGAGAATTATATTGCCCGAACTGCGAAATCCCAGTTCAACAACAAACGGTGGATGACATAGTGGATCAAATATTGGAGTTTCCAAAAAGCTCACGAGCACTGTTGCTGGCCCAGGTTTTTCCCCGCAACGAACAACCGTATGCTGAACTGTGGGATTCGCTTAAGCACCAGGGCTATTCTCGTGTTCGTCTCGATTCTGTAACGCATCACTTGGATAACATCCCGGAACTAAAGGAAGATTCCGTTCACAATATCGAAGTTGTTGTTGACCGAATTACGATCAAAAGTACAAAAGCCAATCGCAGCCGCATCGCTGAATCTGTCGAAGTTTGCCTCGGCTTGGGGAATGGTCAATTAGGTCTTGCGATGGTTGATCCAGAAGCAGAAGAACAGGATTGGGAGCACCACCATTTTGCAGAGCACTACAGTTGCAGCGAATGCGCGAGTACGTTTGAGCGATTAGCACCGCAGAACTTTTCCTTCAATAGTCAACTCGGTTGGTGCGATTATTGCGAAGGACTGGGAGTCGAACAAGGCGTGCGACAGTCAGCGATCATTGCTGATTCCTCATTGACGATCCTGGAAGGAGCCGTATCTGCCTGGCCCAACCCTTTGCAGAATCCGTCGTTTCGTAGCTTCCTGGAAGGGATTTCAGGCAAGTTTGGTATTCCGCTCGATGTCCCGTTTGTGCGATTGACTGCCAAGCAGCAGTACCTGCTGTATTACGGATCAGAAGAAGAATTCGCAATCCCGAGTCAACCCGGGCTGGCTGCCAAGTATCGAGGATTGTACCCAGCATTACACGAAGCTTCGCGGCTCTCTTACGAATACCGCAGAGCACTTTACGATCAACTGGGAGAACAAGATTGCTCGCAGTGTCAGGGTTCTCGCCTTAGAAATGATGCTGCCCATGTTCAATTGCAACAGCTAACATTGCCCCAGCTTTGCAGGATGCCTTTGCGAGATGCTCTGGCTTTTCTGGAGGAAATGAAACCAAGTAAAGAGCAGAAACAAATCGCTGGAGATTTAATTGAAGAAGCCACTCACCGGTTGCGATTTCTGGTTGATGTCGGACTCGATTATCTGACTCTGGATCGTTCGATGCCCACGTTATCTGGTGGAGAATCGCAGCGAATTCGCCTGGCTGGTCAACTCGGACGTTCCTTAACTGGTGTGCTGTATGTGCTTGATGAACCGACCATTGGTTTACATCCACGAGACAACAAACGCTTGATCGGAGCGATCAAGAAATTGCGAGATTTGGGCAATACCGTGCTTTTGATTGAACATGATCGAGAAGTGATCGAATCGGCTGATCGACTGTTCGATTTCGGACCAGCAGCTGGACGGTTAGGTGGGCATATTGTTGCCCAGGGGACGCCAGCTCAGGTGAAGAAAGACAAGAATTCTTTGACAGGGAATTACTTGAGCGGACGAAAAGAAATTCCGATCCCGCTGAACCGTCGGTTTGATTTAGAACATGCGACACCACCTCAGCATAGCCCTGAGAAATCTCGCAAAAAACGTAAATCAGACCCGGAAGCTGTTTCCTGGATTGAACTCACCGGAGCAAAGCATCACAACCTGCGAAATGTCGATTTGAATATTCCCCGAGCTGCGATCACTTGCGTGACTGGAGTTTCTGGTTCAGGGAAAAGTTCGTTGATTATGGATACGCTTGCAGAAGCTGCCCGCAAAGAAATTCACTATGTCTCTAGCAACCCGGGTCTGTATTCAGGCTTGACCGGGATTCATGATATTCGAAAAGTGGTCGTGGTCGATCAGCAACCGATCGGCAACACTCCTGCATCATGCCCAGCCACTTACATCGGCGTGTTCGATCAAATCCGAACACTGTTTTCGAAATTGCCCGAAGCAAAAAAGAACCGATTATCTCCCGGGAGATTCAGTTTCAATGTCGAAGGAGGTCGCTGCGAGGAATGCTCGGGGCTGGGACAAAAATGTATCGAAATGCACTTCCTTCCTGATGTCTGGGTAGAATGTCCAGCTTGTCTTGGAAAGCGATTTAATCAGAAAACGCTCGAAATTAATTATCGGGGACACAATATCGCAGATGTCTTACAGATGTCTGCGCAACAAGCATGCGAAGTCTTTTCTGATATTCCCCGACTTTACACCCCGTTGAAAGTGATGTGTGAAATCGGTTTGGATTATCTCAACCTGGGGCAATCCGCTCCCACGCTTTCCGGAGGGGAGTCGCAGCGAATCAAACTGGCAGCTGAACTGTCTCGTCCGAATCATGGCGAAACGCTTTATGTTCTCGATGAACCAACCACCGGTTTGCATGTTGATGATATCCTCAAGCTCATGAAAGTTCTCAACGGTCTGGTCGATCTGGGAAATACGGTTATTATCATCGAGCATAATCTGGACGTGATTAAAACCGCAGACTGGATTGTGGATGTCGGCCCCGAAGCTGGCAGCAAAGGGGGCTGGATTGTTGCTCAAGGGACTCCAGAACAAATTGTTGAACAAGCTCAGGAATTGCAACAGGATACGAAATTTATTGATCCAGGGAATTCAATCCCCTGGCGATCATGGACTGGCGAATTGCTAGAACCAATCCTCGAAGGAAAAAAACGCAGCCAGCGGGATGCACTGAACCTGAAAAAAATCGAGGCCGAAGCAAAAGAAAACAAAGAGAAGTCAAAAGAAATTATCGGCAAACAGATGCCCTGGATCGAAGACGAGAAAGGTTGGCATCTGAAACAAAAGTCACTTCAGGGAAAGAAAACCATCAAATGGTCTCCTGAAATACTCAAATACCTCACGCAAATGCTGGACGTGGACTTCGACCAGAACATCAACTGGAACCATCAGTCACGGATCACAACCGATCAACAGCAACCGTTGGTGACCATCGAAACGAATAAGGCCCGGTCACTCTTAATGACTCTTAACATGACCGAATTATTTCTCACGATAGACTTTGATATCGAGGAAGACCTTGGAACCATTCCCGGTGCCAAAGATCTAAAAAGGAAGCAAGGCAATTTGGTGATGGAGTTCCAGTTCACTGATTTAGCTCAAGTCGAATCGGCAGATCTTTTCGATTTGTTACACAACTTGCTTAGCTTGAAGGAAGAAATTTGAAACTCCAGACAGTCAGGTAGGGTTCGCTGCAAGGGCCGAGTCCAGATTGCTTCTTCCCGATATTCACAATTCACGGAGCACCAGAAATTGCTCTGCACAGCAGCCGCTACTAGCCTAACTAGCGTTAAAGTTCAGTCATTTGGGTAGAGGCTTTTGATGTCCCGATTGGGAACAAATAAAAGCTGGCAGATATTCTTTACCACAGAGACGCAGAGAACACTGAGTAGAAAAAGAAGCTGTAAGACAATTCCTATGTATAGCCCAAAAGAGATACAATCTCATTCTGCGATGCAAGACCGATCATGGCATCTCCTGCGGGAGGGTGAGGCGGCAGCCGAACCGTTGTCAATTACGGATCATACTTTTTCTCAATCATTGTTTCTTCTTTTCTT
>JAESQE010000386.1 GCA_016765335.1 Planctomycetaceae bacterium | reverse complement strand
CCTGCTTGCACATGGTCCGCGATTCCGAGTGGATGGCGAAATTGTGCGTGACATCGCGTTGTCTGCCAGTGGGTTAATTAACTTAGAGATGGGGGGGCCAGGGGTTTATCCGCCATCAGCAGATTATTTGTATCTCCCTCCCACCAGTTATGGCACAAAAACTTGGACTGATGAGGATGCAGGCAAAAGCAAATATCGCCGAGCGTTATACACATTTCGTTATCGTTCGGTCCCTTATCCTGTATTGAAAAACTTTGATACTCCTAATGGAGATGCTTCTTGTGTGCGTCGAGATCGGTCCAACACACCTCTTCAGGCATTGACGACATTGAACGAATCGTTGTTCATGGAATGTGCCCAGGCGTTGTCGATGAAAACACTTCAGCAAGCTGGTAAGAATGACGACGCCAGAATTAAATTTGTATTTAAAAGCTGTTTGACTCGTGAACCCAATGTTGAAGAACTCAAACTGTTAACAGAATTGGTTGCTGCTCAGAGGAAACGAATTGCCTCGGGTGAAATCGATGCAAAAGCCCTGATGACAGATGACTCCGGTGGCCAAATTGTTAAGCCACCTACAAGTGTCAAATTGTCACAAAATGACCTCGCATTATGGACAATCGTCAGTCGAGTGATTCTTAATTTAGATGAAACAATTACCAAGGAATAGTCGTTCGCAACATATTAATTCAGTGGGCGATCACTCCTTTTTACAGGCGAAACAATCATGAACTGTCAATCTCATCTTCACCAGCATGAAAACCCATTGACCCGCAGCAGGCGTTGGTTTTTGCAGGATTGCGGCGTTGGCCTTGGATCAATTGCTTTAGCAGATCTAATTGGGAATTCTGCACAGGCAGGTACCACAAGTAATAACCCGTTGGCTGCTAAAAAACCACATTTTGCCCCGAAAGCCAAACGCGTTATTTATCTGTTCATGGCTGGTGGTCCGAGCCATTTGGAGATGTTTGACAACAAACCCAAATTGACCGAATACAACGGCAAACTTCCTCCCGCAGATTTGATGAAAGGCTATCGGTCTGCTTTTATTATGCCCGGGGCAACTTTGCTGGGGCCAAAGTTCAAGTTTGCAAAACATGGTCAGTGCGGAGCAGAGCTGTCCGAAGTGTTACCTAACATGGCAAAAGTCGTTGATGATATTGCCATCATCAAATCGATGAAAACGACTGCGTTTAACCATGCCCCTGCTCAAATCGAAATGAACACAGGGCGACCCCAGTTTGGCAGACCAAGTATGGGTGCCTGGTCGTTGTACGGGCTTGGTAGTGAATCTCAGGATTTACCTGGTTACGTTGTTTTCAGTACTGGATCAAAAGGCCCCAGTGGAGGCAGTTCCAATTGGGGCAGTGGTTTTTTGCCTTCGACATATCAGGGTGTGCAATTCCGAGGCAGCGGCGAACCTGTGATGTATCTTTCGAACCCTAAAGGCGTGGACCGAAAGCTGCAACAGGATTCTCTGGAAGCTATTAACGGGCTGAACCGGATGCGATTAAAGGAAGTGCAAGATCCTGAAATTGCAACCAGAATTAATTCGTATGAAATGGCATTTCGAATGCAAGCAGAAGCTCCGGATGTTGTTGATCTGAACCAGGAATCAAAAAAGACATTAGAAATGTATGGAGCCGAACCGGGCAAGCCATCTTTTGCAAACAGCTGCCTGCTGGCTCGANGGTTACTAGAGAAAGGGACTCGTTTCGTACAAATCTTCCACGAAGCCTGGGATCAACACGGCGGGCTGACGAACGGAATTAAGACAAACTGCAAAAACACCGAACAGGCCTCTGCGGCATTGATTATGGATCTAAAAGAACGCGGGATGCTGGATGACACGCTCGTGATCTGGGGTGGCGAATTTGGACGCACACCAATGGTGCAAGGCGGAAACGATGGTCGAGACCACCACCCGAACGCATTCACCGTTTGGCTTGCAGGTGGTGGTATTAAAGGCGGAATCACACACGGCATTACCGATGAACTAGGATTTAATGCAGTGGAAGATATTGTTCCCACCTACGATTTACACGCAACAATCCTGCACTTGCTGGGATTAGATTGCAACGAATTATCGTTCAAATTCCAGGGCCTCGATCAAAAACTGATCGGTGTCGAACCGGCAAAGGTCGTTACGAAAATTCTTGCATAATCATTTATGGTTTTCCCCAAGGGACTCACCCACTAGTCCAACTAGCGTCATATGGCTTAATGATTTTGAAATATGATTCCCCGAAGTCTTACCCAACGTAGCCGATATCAAGTAGGAGGAAGTAGAGTAAACCACGGAGACGCAGAGGCCACAGAGATAAAATCAGGTGAGTCTTATTTTATCATAAAACGAAACGGTCTATCTCTAGTGTTATCTCAATTGTTTTGCTGCTACTTTTGCAACTCGGTGTTCTCTGTGTCTCCGTGGTAAAATAAAATCTATCCTTTTTCATTTGTTCCCAATCGAGACATCAAAAGCCTCTACTCAAATGACTAACCTTTAACGCTAGTTGGGCTACTACCCTTTGGGTTTATTGGCAGGGATTGGTGGGGGATTTCGTCGATCAAACTGAAATGGCTCTGTTGGATGATCTGTAATCGTGATCTTTACTGGCGGTGCGATGCCTCCTTGGTCGACCTGTACTCGTAAAATATTCTTTGCTGCAAATGGACGATTATGAAGCCAGCGGTGCCCGTCGCCATGCAGGTACAGGATTGGCTTTTTGAATTCTAGTGCATCTGTGCTGAATGGCTCAAAGAAATCGTTGTGGACAACATTCGGTTTCGCATGTCCAAAGATTACCAAAGAACTGACATCGGCTCCAAATTGTTTGATGTTTCGGCGAACCCAATCCAGGCCATCTGCATGACGTTGTTTCCACTCTTGTGGATCGACAACCCGTCCGCCGACAATATTTAGCCCCACAAACAAAACGTTTCCTTTGACGAACGAAAAGTTCTCTTCATGTTCAACTTGCCGAAATACAGGCAAGCGGTGATTCCAGTTGTTATCAAATCGCATGAAATATTGATCCCAGTATTTCCATGCCTGGACTGGATCCTTGCAATCATTCCATTCGTTATCGCCGGGAATAATAAACACGGGTGCTTTTGTTTTATTGAGCATCCCAGAGACTTTTTTATACACAGCTTCGTCACACGCGGCTCCTCCTCCTTTGATGTCTCCCACATGAATTACAAACTCAGCATCATTTGGGATCTGTTTAATTTGTCCAGGAAGCAAAACATCTTCTTCTGGGGCATAAGGTACATCACCCATCGCGTAAAAAGTAACCACGGT
>JAESQE010000385.1 GCA_016765335.1 Planctomycetaceae bacterium | reverse complement strand
AATTTTATTTCTTCCTATTTTATTTCTTCCTATTTTATTACGACTACGCTGGGCGAGACACCAGGAAATCAAATTTAAAAATTGCCAAGCCGTCTGTCATTTAACGGTAGATATAACACTAGACCGTTGTTTGTGTTGCGAGACTTTTAATACGCACTTGCGCAGGCTTTCATTGAGTTTGGTGTGAGATCTTTGGCTATCAAGTTGGAGTTAAAATGCAACGCGATCAAGTACCAATGGGAGCACGAATTATTGCAGGGTGCTTTGGGCTTACCTTTGGTGGCATCGGACTGTCTCTGTTTGCGTTTATGTGGTTGACTCCATTTAATCAGTTTGGTTCTCCGCCATTGTTCTTTCGCGTGTTTGCATCTCTCATCGCAATCCCTTTTATGGCAATCGGTTTTACGGGACTGTATTCAGCCATCACGGGTACTGGGGCAATGACCAAGCATCACTTACTGCATGGGCAGATCATGCGGGCAGCGATGAAAAACATGAAAGACCAGACAGCCGGCAAACCAGGTCCGCCAACACAATTGGCTTGCCCTTCATGCGGTGCACCACGTTCCAGCGAAGAAGCCAGTCCCAGCGGCGACGTGAAGTGCGCACATTGCCAACGCTGGTACAACATGTATTCGGGAGACGGAGCATAAGTTCGTAAGTCGCGCCGACAACGCAATCCTCCTCTCGATTTCGCCTCCCTCTTGAACAAGAAATGGGAACCTCTAATAATTGAATCCCAGAAGTTTTCGAATATAGTGTTGGTTAAAAAAAACAGTGCAAAACCCCCTCTCACTCCCCCTTCGTTTGGGGGAGAACCAAATAATAGAGGTTCACAAATATAACCATGCTTCTCCAAGTAAATCCATCCTCGGATGCCTGCGCACTCACGCGACCCTCAAGCGGGATCGTATGAGCTACCCGGTTATCTTCGAATTCATTCGTGATTCGAATTGCTCGAAATTGATGATTGCTAAGTGAAAAGATTTCTCAGAATCAATCAAGTGAGCGACAGTAAAGTAAGGCTTCTGGAAGCTCTTGCGTCTGTCTTCATTTTGTTTGTACGATGAGTCCTTCGGATTTAGTATCAATTATCCTGATTGTTACGAATCTGCGGCTTCGACAAGTAGATAAAATCGGCAGCCAGGCTTCAGGCGTCGATTCATCTGGCAGAAATTCTTCTATTAATTCGACAAAATGGAACTTTTCAATCCGATAGAGGACATCTGGATGTTCAATTCCCTTTTTGATATGCTAGACTAGTTAAACAGATCAAAAGAATCAAGATTTAATATTGCCTTTTGCGAGCCATCAAGGCCTGCAGTCTTTGAGTTCAAACTGGTTTTCTAATAGAAAGAAACTGCTTCCATGCAACACATTAACGAACAGCAACTTGAAAGTGATGTCGCGTATCGATTCGGTTACGTGTCAGGCTTCGTGGGATTTGGGGAAGCTGATATCAAGGCGATCCACGGAGCGGCCCCCGCATTGGCCCCGCTTGTCCCAGCCATTGTCGATGCAGTTTATAATCAACTCTTCAGTTACGATTGCACGAAGCGTCACTTTGTTCCTCGCCAGCACGGCTACGAAGGGGACGTTCCAGAAAACATGGAAGACCTGACACAGGATCACGAGATGATTCAGTTTCGCAAAAAGCACCTGGGGGCCTATCTCGTCAAATTGGTCACTGCACCTTACGATGAAAACCTGGTGAAGTATCTCGATATGGTTGGGAAGATGCACACTGTCCATGCAGGCTCTAAAAACCTGATTGTGCCTTTGGTGCAGATGAACGCTTTGATGGGATTTGTTGCAGACGCATTAAATAACATCATCTTTGGTTTGGGCCTGGATCGTGATACCGAAATCGCAACCATCCGAGCCTTCAGCAAATTGCTCTGGATCCAAAACGATCTCATCACACGGCACTATCAGGCATAGGTAGCACACTACATTGCTTGCCCGATAGGTACCAATAATTAAAAAAGAGCCTGAGTGAATAATTTCACGCAGGCTCTTTTTTTAATGCGGGGGCCAATGCGAGCTAAATTTGTTTCGCTAACGCAATTGCTCCGAGTACTCCTGCTTGATTACCAAGCGCAGGAGGGACGATGTATTGATCGATTTGTGAGCGAATTGCCTCTGCGTCGACGTAATCGTTGAGAAGCGTTTTGACTTTCAAGCGAATCAAAGGAAACAGAGATTCCTGGTCCATCACGCCGCCACCGAGAATGATTTTCTGAGGCGACATGGTGCAGATGTAATTGACCAAAGCGTACGCAAGGTACTCTGCTTCGAGTAACCATGCTGGATGATCAGCCGGTAGCTTGTTGCCTGCCATGTTCCAGCGAGCTTGAATTGCGGGACCGCTGGCAAGTCCTTCGAAGCAGTCTCCATGAAAAGGGCAGCACCCTGGGTAGGGGTCTTTTTTAAGGTCGTGAGGAATACGAATGTGCCCCATTTCCGGATGCAGTAGTCCGTGCATCATTTTCCCGTTCATAAACCCGCCGCCACCGATTCCGGTTCCGATAGTGAGGTAGATGAAAGTCTCTAATCCTTGAGCAGCTCCCCAGGTTTGTTCGCCCATCGCTGCAACATTCACATCGGTATCGAATGCCACGGGAACCTGTAGTGCGGCTTTCATCGGCCCGACAAAATCTGCATTTCGCCAACCGGGTTTGGGAGTTGAAGTGATGTAGCCAAAAGTTTCGGATTCAGGGTGCACATCCACCGGGCCGAAAGATGCAATTCCCAAAGACTGAATTGCATTTCCCGCAGCAGCCTGCTTTTGGAAATATTTAATGACCTGTGCGAATGTTTGCTCGGGAGTTGTTGTTGGGAAACGTGCGACTTCTCGAAGATCATCTGGGCTGGTACCGATTGCGCAAACAAATTTTGTGCCACCAGCTTCGATTCCACCGAACAGTTTATTCATGTTGATACTTCAGTTTGCCAGAATTAATTTTTAAAAATTTTATTGTGAGTGACAAAGCAGTTAGCCGCTGATGATTCCTGATTGGGCACTATACCTATTATTGATAACACGAACAAACAAGTTTTGAAGTTGCACGCTTTTACCGGTTTGTTTGCTGGCGATTTTCTGCGGATTTCAGGCATTCGCGGAAGTGTTTTAGCATTTAAACTGTCTCCTCCAAGATACCGGCGGCTAGCGCCTAATGGCACTTGCTTTAGAAATCATGTTCGAAAACTACACGATTGATTCGATCAAGGGGTGGCTGGGGCGCAAATCGATTGCTGAATTGTAATTGAGCTGTGCTTGCAGATTATGGATTGCATAAAGAAAGTGGCTTTGGCCCCAGATGTAGGATACTTCTGGGGCCAAAACAATACCCTGTGAGGTTCAGTCAGTTTTGCATGGGCTGGCTATCATTTCCTCAAAATATCCTTTGCGCCCCAGCCACCCCTTGATCGAATCAATCATACAGCTTGCGAACCATAATGATGCTCACCACACTCAAAAAAGTTCGCAACTTCAAAACAAACAAGAAGTCCACATCATTGCCGTTGAGCATAAACTCGAGCCGTAGATATTGACAAGCATTCGGATCTGATAGAATCAACAGAGACTCAATTTGCTCTTCGTTCCCCAAAGATAGAATTTGATATTGGAGACCAATTTACAATGTACGATTCATTTGGTCGTTATGTGCAAGAACAACTGGATAACATTCGCGAAGGTGGGCTTTATAAGTCGGAGCGAATTATTGAATCTCCTCAGGATGCTCGTATCGACGTGAGTACTGAGGAAGGTTGTACTCAAAAAAACACTTTGAATTTATGCGCCAACAATTACTTAGGATTAGCAGAGCACCCAGAAGTTATTCAGGCTGCGCATGAAGGGTTAGAACGATGGGGCTACGGACTTTCTTCAGTGCGATTTATTTGTGGCACACAATCAATTCATAAAGAATTAGAAAAACAACTTAGCCAGTTCCTCGGCACCGAGGACACAATCTTGTATACTTCGTGCTTCGATGCAAATGGTGGATTATTTGAGACATTATTGACGGCTGAGGATGCNGTCATTNCTGATGAATTAAATCATGCCAGTATTATTGATGGTGTCCGATTGTGTAAAGCAAATCGTTTTCGGTACCGCAATAATTGCATGAAAGATTTAGAGGCTAAACTGCAGGAGGCAGCTTCAGCGCGTTATCGCCTGATTGCCACGGATGGCGTTTTTTCTATGGACGGGTCGATTGCAAATCTACCCGGCATCTGCGATCTGGCAGAAAAATATGATGCGATGGTGATGGTCGATGATTCTCACGCCGTCGGCTTCATGGGCCCCCAGGGACGTGGGACTCACGAATATCATAACGTGATGGGCCGAGTCGATATTATTACCGGCACACTCGGCAAAGCATTAGGTGGCGCCAGCGGCGGTTACACCTCAGCAAAGAAGGAAATCATCGAACTGCTTAGGCAGCGTTCGCGTCCTTACCTGTTCTCAAATTCGGTAGCTCCTCCAATCGTTGCTGGTTCACTCAAAGCCATTGAATTACTGACCCGATCAACAGAACTGAGAGATCGACTGGAAATAAATGCACGGTTTTTTCNAACACAGTTGGAGAAACTCGGCTTCGATATCCTCCCCGGAAAACACCCCATCGTGCCTATCATGATTGGAGATGCCGCTTTGGCCTCTCGGATCTCTGAAGCCCTGCTGATGAAAGGTGTTTATGTGATTGGGTTTTCATTCCCGGTTGTTGCCCAGGGTAAAGCTCGTATCCGTACACAGGTTTCAGCTGCTCACACCCAGGAAGATCTCGAATTCGCAATTGAAATGTTCAAAGAAGTCAAAGCAGAATTGGGGATCTAGTAGCCTAACTAGTGTTAAATGGTAGACCAATTAACAATTTTGGAATATGACTTTCTGATGCTTCGCTCAGCGTAGCCTGTATCAATTCAGGAGGAAATAGAATAAACCACGGAGACGCAGAGGCCACAGAGAAAAATCCAGAAGATTCTTATTCCCTCGCAAAACCAGACAGTATATCTCTTGAGTTATATTGATTGTTTTGCTGCTTTTTTAACTCGGTGCCCTCTGCGTCTCCGTGGTGAAATAAAATTCATCCGTTTTCATTTGCTCCCAATCAGGGCACCAAAAGCCTCTACCCAAATGACTGCCTCTTTACGCTAGCTGGACTACTAATACCAAGCTCGATAAAAACCTGATATGCGTGATCAGGCGTGGCTTTGTACTGGTAAGAGGCCAGGGGACATCTAGCTAGATTACTCAATTTAACACCGAATATTCTTTTTCTTCTCTGATATTCCGTATCGAACACGTACTCGTTACAGTGTCAGGCTATTATCTCTTAAAACATTCTGTTCGCTCGATTCCCTGCCGCCTTTCGATAATCAATTATGATTGAAGTCAACAACCTCTCTAAGTATTTCGAAGATTTACGCCAGGGCAGAGTTTATGCCCTGAAGGACGTTACGTTCGATGTGCAACCGGGAGAAATTTACGGATTGCTTGGCCCTAATGGTGCAGGAAAAACAACCTGCCTACGGATCCTCAGCACGGTACTGCGTCCTTCAGAAGGGCAAGCCATTGTGGCCGGGTTCGATGTCGCAGAACATCCGGCAGAAGTTCGACAGAACATCGGTTTCATGTCTGGCAACACCGGCGTCTACGACCGCATGACAGCCTGGGAAATGGTTGAATACTTCGGTCGGCTGTACGGTTTACCAGAAGATTTGTTACAACATCGCCTGCATGAAATTTTCGAAACTTTACAGATGAACGAATTTCGTGACATACTGTGTTCGAAAATGTCGACGGGAATGAAGCAAAAAGTTTCGATTGCCCGAACGATCATTCACGATCCTCCGGTACTCATTTTTGACGAACCAACTTCGGGGCTAGATGTATTGGTCGCCCGAGCACTTCTGGATGTGATTGAATCGCTGCGTTCTCAAGGCAAATCAATCATTCTCTCGACACACATCATGCGTGAAGTCGAAAAACTGTGTGACCGAGTGGCCATTATTCACAAAGGGCATATTCTGGCCAAAGGCACAATCAAAGAGCTGGAACAGCAGTACGGGCAATCCGATTTGGAAGAACTCTTTTTCAGTTTAATTTCTTTGCACGACCAGGAAACAAGTGCAAAGGTTTAATTCGAGGCAAGCCAAGTCAGCAATGGCCTGGGTGACTCTTACTTTACTAATGGGAAACTCTATTAATTCAAAAAGAGATTGCGAGCGGTGGGTAGACATTCTTGTCTGCCTTGAATTGAAGCATAGTCAAACGAAACAGACAGGAATGTCTGTGCTCCCTTTGAATTAATAGAGTTTCTCTAATGATCAACGAATGACGGCAAACGGATGAGCTGGCGAAACATACGACTGATTTTTAACCGAGAAGTTTTGGATCAATTGCGGGATCGGCGAACCATTTTCATGGTTGTTGTCCTGCCGTTGCTGCTGTACCCCTCGTTAGGGATAGGCACGCTACAGATGTCGCTGTTGTTTTCAGAGCAGCCACGCACAGTTGTCATGCTGGGAGCAGACTCCTTGCCCGAGCCTGCGCTTCTGAATCCTGAAGGAACAGCGATTCTAGACCACTGGTTCCTCACTCCAGAAGATGCCAGCAAGCTGCGGCTCATTACCGACAAATCTCAAAATAGCTCCTCGGATACGCTCGCTCCAGAAACATCAGAAAACATCGAAGATGGCACATCGGAAGAAGACTCGCCTGAAAAAAGCCTGATGGAGATTGCGGAAGAGGAAGAGAATCTGAAACTGGGCAACGAAATTCGATTTCGTCTTGATGAGATGAAAAGGCTAAAGAAAGAAAAGCAACAGGCGTTGCAAAAGAAAGAGGAGAAGGTTGCTCAACTGAAGCAAGAGCAATTCGATGCACTCAGCGAGCAGATCAGCCTNCTTTTTTCAGCTGGGGATATACAGGTTCTGATTATTATCCCTGATGGGCTTGACGAGTATATCAAAAACGCCAATGAGCAACTTGCCTCTCGTGGTACTGAGACTAAAGAACCGCTTTTGGATATACCTCAACCAACAATCATGCGAAATGTGGCGATTGAAAAATCTCGCATGGCAGATAGTCGTGTCCGGGAAGCAATGAGTGCCTGGGAGCAAGAGATTCTTAATGACCGATTAGCAATGGCTAACTTGCCAGCCAATTTAATGAAGCCTATTAATTTCGAGACTATTGAATTGGCCAAAGGGAGTGAGTTGGCTGCCAACGTCTGGAGTAAACTTTTTCCTGCGATGCTGGTTCTCATGGCGATGACAGGAGCGTTTTATCCAGCGGTTGACTTAGGAGCAGGGGAAAAAGAACGCGGGACAATGGAGACATTGCTCATCTGCCCTGCGCTGCGAAGCGAAATTGTGATCGGTAAATTCCTGACCGTGCTTCTTTTCAGTTTGGTGACCGCGATACTGAATCTGACAATGATGGGAATCACCGGGTTACATATGCTTAACACAGCCACTGGTNGGCAATTGAGCCAGATGGGTGATTTCTCGTTGCCTGGCATTGATGGATTGCTTTGGGTTGGGCTGCTTGCGATCCCGTTGGCTGCATTGTTCTCTGCACTGAGTCTGGCTTTTGCGTTATTCGCCAAAAGTAGCAAAGAAGGGCAATACTATCTGACGCCGTTATTAACTGTGACGATGGGCTTGACCATATTTTGTCTTTCCCCTGCTGTTGAAATTACTCCCTTCTACAGTCTGGTTCCGGTCATGGGGCCGGCATTGTTGCTTAAAGGATTACTGCTGGGCGGAGCGGGGCCAGAAGGTATTACGTGGTACATTGTGCCCGTACTTTCGGCTAGTTTCCTGTATTGTGCCTTGGCGTTGAGTTGGGCGATTGATCAATTTCACCGCGAAGATGTTCTGTTCAGCGAAGCGGAACGCTTCGATCTGCGTTTATGGATTCGTCATTTGTTTCGTGATAAAGAGCAGACGCCTAACTTCACCGAAGGCCTTTTCTGCTTCATGCTGATTATGTTCTTGCAGTTTGGAATGCTCAAAACATTTGGATCTGCATTGCTAAATGCACCAGAAGATCAGCAAGGCATCACGATGTTGCGACTGCTGGTTGTTCAGCAACTGGTCATTATCGCTTGCCCTGCTCTGTTTATGGGAATTTTACTGACAAGCAATCCACTGAAGACCTTTCAGTTTAAAATGCCTTCTCTCAAATTTCTTCTCTTAGGTCTTACCTTGCCATTGGTTCTGCATCCACTGAGTCTGGAATTGGGGATCAGACTGGCTTGGTTTTTCCCTCCTTTGCCCGAACATGCACAAGCTGCGTTGTCGGCCATGGGGGACAGCGCAATCCCCTGGCCGTTAGTGCTTTTAGCCTTTGCGGTTGCTCCGGCCATTTGTGAAGAAGTCGCATTTCGTGGATTTATTCTTTCTGGATTTCGCAGCAAAGGACGTGACGGATTAGCGATTATCTTTTCAGCACTCCTGTTTGGCGTGATGCATATGATCCCTCAACAGGCTTTCAATGCAGCACTTCTCGGATTGGTCATCGGACTGCTCGCGGTTCGTTCTGGAAGC
>JAESQE010000384.1 GCA_016765335.1 Planctomycetaceae bacterium | reverse complement strand
TTGAGATAGTGCGAGATTAGGCGGCGGAAACCTTCAGTGGCTCACGGCTAATGCCTAAGCGTACACTATTTTCGTCTCCAGTGCAAGTGAAATATTCATTTAACGATACTACTTTATGCATCGTGAATCCAGTTCATCACCAATTTTGGTACGGTTTATTCTAATTCATATGGTACTCAAATTGATACATCCGTCTTAATCATTCACGTTGTTACTACTTTCCACCCCGTATAGCCGGGTAGGGTACGCTATTGCGTACCACGTTTCAGGGGGTGCAGCATTTATGTCTACCCTGCTTCGCGATGTAGGCAGGGCGGGCCTATTTTGATTTAGGGCACGAGGCAGAGACGCCTTTTTGCATGTCTTGTTTCTACGGATGTGGTCCGCAATAGCCGGGCCCTACGAAGTTCGCTTACCGTAAAACGGCATCGAGCGTTTTTTCACAGTTTGCGACAACGCTTGCGTGAATTGCATCAACTTCTTCTCCGGCTAATGTTCGCTCGCTGGACCGGAATGAAGCTCGTGCCAAATATGTTTTTTTGCCTGCTCCAATTTGCTTGCCACGGTATTGACCTGCAAATGAAACATTTTCTAACAGCGGGCCACNNGATTCCTGGATCGCATTTGCCAGTTCTTCCCAAGTNGTNNNTTCATCCAGCAGGAAGTTGAAATCACGTTCGCTNGCTGGGAATTGNGGGATACTTCGNAGCTGTGGTTCCAAGTCAAGAAGTTCCACCAACTGCGTCAATTCCAACTCGGCAACAGTTGTCGCTTCTCGTAAATCGAATTGATCGGTCACACTACGATCCAGTTCGCCAATCCAGCCCCATCGTTTTCCATTGAGCTGCAATTCGGCTCCATGCCCCGGCGTAAACCCGGCGACATCACAGGCAGTAACCGTCAGCTTCGCATCACGATTTACTTCTTTGACAAGTTGCTCCAGGATGCCTTTGAGATGCAAGAAGTTGTGCCCTGTCACGCAGCTGACCGTTCGAATTTGCTTGGCTCCCTGATCAGACATCTCAATGAAAGTTCTTGCAATTTCATAAAGATGTGCGTTTGCTGTTCCGGTACGTTCGTTTGCTCGACGAGAAACCAACAAGCTGGGAATCAAACTGGGCCGCAACAAACTTTCCAGTTTTCTGGAGGAATGTTCGACCCGTAACGGCGAGCTGATTTGNCGAGGGTTNAANAACTGAGCTTGCTTTTCCGAAANAAACGTCATTGTGATCGCTTCAAAGAAGCCAGCTGCATTGAATGCCTGATGAATAATGTCGGTTGTGCGATCCTGCCTTGATACAACCGCGGGATGAATTTTTGGCGGATCATTTTCCGAAATCTTATCGTAGCCGTGAATCCGGGCGACTTCTTCGATGAGGTCAATCTCGCGGGTTAAGTCGGCTCGCCAACTCGGGGGAGTAAAGCTCCCTTGTGTTTCGTTCGATGATTGTTCCTGCAAACCGAGGTCGCTCAAAATCTCCCGGACTTCTTTGGTCGCGACATCAATCCCGAGTAACCGGCTGATTTGCTGATAACGCAGCGGAATCACATCGGGAGTATGAGGCGGAATTTCTCCATTGAGAATCGGCTCATCCAGAATCTCTCCGCCAGCTAATTGAACAATTAACTCGCAGCATCTGCGGTTAGCCCAATCGAGCTGTTGAATATCGACGCCTCGTTCAAAGCGGAAAGAGGAATCACTGAACAACGACAACTTGCGAGCAGTCCGCCGAACCGATAACGGTGCAAAGTTAGCCGTTTCGATGAGCAAGTCCGTTGTCGATTCGGTGACTTCGGTTTCTTTCCCACCCATCACCCCAGCGACTGCCACCGGGCGGCTTGCATCTGCAATCACGCAGGCTTGTGCATCGAGTTCGTATTCTTTTCCATCAATCGCGGTAATCTTTTCACCGGCCTGTGCCATGCGCACAACAATCTGTTTTCCGTCGAGTTGATTCAGATCAAAAGCATGTAAAGGCTGTCCGCATTCGAGCAAAATGTAGTTGGTAATATCGACCACATTGTTCACAGATCGCAGACCAACAGCTTCAAGTCGTGTAACCAGCCACTGCGGACTGGGACCAACTTTGACACCCCGGATCACCCGAGCCATGTATTGCGGGCAATGATCGGGACATTGGTTTTCAACCGAAGTGACGCTTTCGGTTTTCTCTGCAACAGCCGTGATCGAAGCTTCGGGAATGCTTAGTGACTTCTTGTAGAGAATACACAGCTCGCGAGCCACGCCGATATGCCCCAGGCAATCGGGCCGATTGCTGGTCACTTCCAGATCGACAGCGAAGTCGTCTCCGATTGTTTCGAGTCCTTCGAGGTTCAATCCCGACATCATCAAACGGTCCGCAGCTTCTTCCACCGGACACTGAAGGGAAACGTAATCGCTGAGCCAATTCCAACTGACAATCATGGTAATTCAATTTGTTAACTGAAGGATAAAAAATGTATATAACGCCGACTGACGATTTGCTGGGTCTTGACTCAGCCTACAGTATACACAGACAGGAATGCCTATGCTCCAAAATCAAACACGGGTAGGAATGTCTGTGTTTCGTGATCGACTGATTTACTTTTGTGCAATAATTTCGAGCAACTGATCTTTCATGGCATCATTGACTGACATTCCATTTTTGGAATAGATCGTGGCTTGCCCTTCGCGGTCGATAAAGTGTCCGCCCGATTCCTGTAAAATAGGAACTAACGCAGCTGCATCCCATTCGCTCAGAACGGGATCAACCATGATCTCTGCTCGACCGGTCGCAACCAAAATATGCCCAAAGCAATCGCCCCAACCTCGGGTTAATCGCACGCCGTTGTGTAATTTGTTGTAAGCCTGTGTCAAACCGTGTTCGTCCCAACGGGCAATGTTTGTTGTACAGAAACAGGATTTACTCAATTCAGAAACTGTTGAGCATTTCGCAGGGACAGGTTCGCGATCTCCAATTTTCCACCAGGCACCAGAACCAATCGCTGCATAAACGACCTCGTTCAATGCGGGGAAACGACACACGCCGACAACACAGGTACGGTTGCCATCTGCATCGACTTCTTCCAGCCCGATGAGCGAACCAAACAACGGAACCCCATGCACGAACGACTTGGTGCCATCGATCGGATCCAATATCCAGCGGTACTCGTTGGTACCAACTTTTTCGGGAAACTCTTCGCCTAGAATACTATCCTCAGGAAAGTTTTTT
>JAESQE010000383.1 GCA_016765335.1 Planctomycetaceae bacterium | reverse complement strand
GCAGCTGTGCTTCCAGAATATCTGCCGGTTGCGTTCGAGATGTTTTCCTCGATTTTGTACCCTTCTCTTCGTGATGATGACTTCAACATGGAGAAACAGGTAATCCTGGAAGAAATTGGCATGTACGATGATCTGCCAACTTTCACCGCCTACGAAAAATTGATGCAGACTCACTTTGCCGGGCATCCACTTTCTAACAGCATCCTGGGAACAGTGGAAAGTATCAAGAAACTGACCGCTGAGCAGATGCGAGAGTATCATCAAACGCATTACCTGGCCGGAAATATTACGCTGGCCATTGCAGGAAATATCGAGTGGTCTACGGTAGTTGACTTAGCCAATAAGCATTGCAAACATTGGCCCGCTGGTGAATCCTTACGTGACACAACCGAAGCTCAGCCTCATGCGGGAAAGTTGATACTTCCCAGACCTGCTTCCTTGCAAGAGCATGTCGCCCAGATGACAGCGGCTCCTCCGTCTGACAGCCCTTTGCGATTTGCAGCTGATGTCCTGACAACAATTATCGGGGACGATACAAACAGTCGATTGTACTGGGAGTTGATTGAACCGGGCCGAGCAGAAGCAGCTGAAATTTCCTACAACGACTACGATGGCAGTGCAGCTTACATGTCTTTTTTGACCTGCAACCCGGAAGATGTCAAAGAAAATCTTGAAGCCATGACTGCCATTTACGAGCATGTCAATCGTCATGGAGTCACTGCCCAGGAGCTGGAACAGACAAAGAACAAAATTGCATCGCGGATTGTTTTAAGATCCGAGCGTCCGATGGGCCGTCTTTCCTCTTTGGGGAGCAACTGGGTTTATCGCAAAGAATATCGCTCGATTGAAGACGACTTGGAAATGCTGCAAAGCCTGACCCTGGAAGACATCCAAAATCTCCTCAAGCAATACCCTCTCGGACAGCTCTCAACGGTAGCCATTGGCCCCTTGGAATCGCTACCGGTGTAAGCTTCATTTCTACTTTTTAATAGCTGCCTACACCGCGTTTAACGTGGCTTCAGGCAGAACCGAAGATGCTTGATTGACGACATCGCAGCAGTCGAGTAATCGCAGGCCCCGACAATTAGCCCAAATACATTTCGGAGTGTTGGCTCTGTGAGTATTCGGGGCGATTGTTCAAAAAGTTGGGGGCTTGTAGTTGGTGAGCATCATGCCGTTTGTGACCTGTTTCCGTTGGAGGCAAAGGGACGTAATCGGCATGCCCCATGCTTTCAGGTTGCGAAGTTTCAGGTTGATTCCTCTGAACACTCTTCATGACATTGCCTCCCATAAAACCAGGGTTCGGTTGGATAATGATTCGTTAACCATGTTTTGTGTCACTTAGTAAAGTTGGCGCAAAAGTGGTATTAATCAAAATCGGCATCCAAGACGTGTCAGCGATACGCAAAAGAGATCATTGATACGAACCAGTCTACATTAATGATTGCGTCATCCTGCAACAGGCAGTATCGATGAAACTGCAAAAACAGCTTGTCCCGCTACAACCCGAACAGCCGGCCCTTGAGAAACATTATCAATCCGGGAGGGTGAGGCTCCCGGGCTTCCTTTTTTTGAAGTGGCGCACTTTTGATCGCGGTGAGCGAAATTATGCTTCGCGAGCTACACGATTGATTCGATCAAGGGGTGGCTGGGGTGCCAATCGATTGCTGAGTTGTACTTGTAGCTCTGCTTGCAGATTATGGGTTGCATAAAGAAAGTGGTTCTGGCCCCAGATGTTGGATACTTCTGGGGCCAGAATAATACCCTGTCAGGTCCAGTCAGTTTTGCATGGGCTGGCTATCATTTCCTCAAATTTTCCTTGGCACCCCAGCCACCCTTTTGTNCATTTGCCATCGGGTATCGTAAGCGNCAAGCAAAACCACAAAAGTGCGCAACTTCAGTCTTGTGTGTCGGGAGGTGTTGTTGATTTTTCATCCAGATTTTTGAACAGACGAAAAACATCGCGTGCTCCTAATGGGATAATTACCAATACTAAAATCGCGAAACTACCGAATCCGATGATCAGTAGGTATTTCCAAAACAAAATCCAGCTCGTTATCGAGATCATACTTGCTCCTGCTGTGTTACAAATTCCGGATCGGGGTCTGGGAGAATTAAAGATCCTGCGATGAATAGTACGATGCAGATACCAAAAATTGCCAAAGTGACCGAGGGACCGTTGAACCAAGATTCAATGGACTGATCGTATTCAGTTTCGTACCACTGTTGAATCGGCGATACGAACAATGCCAAAACGGCCAGCAAGCCGCCGTACAAGGAAAACAGTGCTCCCCAAGTCGAAGCTTTTTTCCAATACATGCCTCCAATGAGTGCCGTGGCTGCTCCACTGAGATAAACCGTGCCTGTGATGCTCATGTACGTCCAAACGCTTTCGGGAAGTTCGTACCAGATGCCCCAGATGAGCAGAAAAACGCCAATCAACACAACCGAAATTCTTGTGTAAAGAATGCTTTGCTTGTCCGATAGTTTGCCTCCCCCTTTTAATGGCGCAATGATATCTTGCGAAATGATGGAGGCCCAGCAAAGCAGATAACTGTCATGTGTTGACATGAACGCAGCAAGTAAACCGGCGATCAGCAAGCCAAGCAAACCTGTCGGAATTACTTTTCCTAATAACAAAGGCATCGCCTGGGCGGGATGTCCGGCTGGGTTTTCGCTCAAAAAGTAATCGTGCAATTCAGGACTATGAAACACGAACGTGTAAGCTGCAATCCCCCACACAGTCGGGATTGCCATTCGTACAAANAAGCCCGGAGCACCAAACAGGAATGTTCGTTTTGTTGTTGCACTATCCGCAGTCGTCAACGCTCGGCTGGCTTCCGGTGCCCAGCAGATTCCAGCTGCAAAGATGNGTATCGCCTGCCAAGTTACGTACGTCCAACCGTGACTGTCACTATGGAAGGGATTGAAGGCGGCTTCTCCTTTTGTGTTTTGCAAAGTGGTAACCATATTCTCCCAACCCAAATGATGAGGCAAATCGGTAAAGCAAACCCAAAGCCCTAATCCAAGCCCCAAACTCAGTACCACAAACTGAATGTAATCGGTAACAAGCACTGCAACCATGCCACCCNGAACGGTGTAAACCAAGACCATCACGATCAACAAAGACGTAATAATGTTCACCGTAAATTCTGCATCTTCGCCTCCCATGCCTGTTGCATAGGTAATAAAAGTCGCTCCCATTTTGGGAAACAGGCCCATATTAAGCACACCTGCAAGGACCGCAATCAATCCAGCTGTGATTCGCGTGTGACGGCTAAAGCGTCGCTCGAAATATTCGGGAAGCGTTGTCAGGTTCATTTGACGAAGCTGCTCGATCACAAAGCCGGTCGAACCAAGAACGATATAAACGATAAACGCAATCAAAGAGACAACCAGATGGCTAAAGCCCATGTTGAATCCATCAATTGATGCATACATCAATGTGACCAACCCCAGCCCCGTGCCTATGAAGCTGGCTATACTCAGCCCTGTCCCGGCAACTCGTCCACCGACCAGATAATCGGAGGCGTCATGCACATGCTTGTTGACGTAAATGCCAAGCATTCCTGTACCCAGCAGGTAAACGGCAACAATGCACCAATCCAGATTTGTAAATTGAGTTTCAAACATGGCTAGTCTTCAGTCTTCTAGAATCTAGCGGCTAGATTCTAGAAGCTAGATTCTTANATCTACCAGGGGGTTTCCATTTTGTCGACGATTCTTCG
Source organism: Planctomycetaceae bacterium (assembly GCA_016765335.1). Taxonomy (GTDB): domain Bacteria; phylum Planctomycetota; class Planctomycetia; order Planctomycetales; family Planctomycetaceae; genus Rubinisphaera. The sequence continues at coordinate 4,250 of JAESQE010000383.1, read as the reverse complement.
TGCAAGTTGTGTAATCGCTTCGTGTTTGGCTGTTGCGTAGGACTGTCCGATTTCAGGTGCAAAATTTGATTGCGAGAGAAGTTGATGTGTTTTACGATCAAGCGGGACCGAGCTTTTTGAAATCAGTTGACCGCCTTGGGTGTCTTCCCAAAGAATTTCAACAGCAAAAGAAAGTTGCAGCTGGCGAGCGTCATCAAAGCTGGTTTCGCCTAGAACGTCTTTACGAATTTCAATCAACCGTCCGGTTAGTCGCGTGTCAGCATTTTCAGCCGACGATAAGCGAAACGGAGTGCGAGACTGAATTTCTTTCTGGACAGCTTCGGTCAATTCAAGATGCACATCTCTTCGGAACAAATCAGAAGTAAAAATCGGCACATGGACGGATCGAATTTCTGGATCGTAAGGTCCACCAACCATGTATCCACAGCCCGAAAGCACACAAAGCAAACAAACCAGGCAGCCAACGCGAACTGTTAGCCAAAGAAGCGGCTTTGTTTGCTGCCCTTGAATTCGATTGTTTAACGTGAAAGTGTTTTCGACCATGATGCTGTTCCCGCGAAGGGGAGGATTATCTCTATNTTACTCTTGCCCCAGTGTCAAACTGACTCGACCTGGTTCTGAGGTATTTTCTTCGGATGAAGGCTGATTTTGTTCGGTATCAATTTCTTTGGGTTGATCGTTCGACCAACTCGGTAGCAAGTTAGGCACAGGAATCGAGTTTAACGGAGGCAAACGGTACCCCGGCAATCTTGTTGGAGGCTTTGACTCTTTTGGCTTCGCGATTTGCGGTTGCGGTATCGGAGCTAAAGAAGGGGGAAGCTGTTTGAGCGGGACAATAGAATCCGCGTTGACCCCATCCAAAGCCAGTAGCAGTGTATTTTTTGTTTGATACTCAGGAAGTTTAACCAACAGGCCCCTGGCTTTGTCTGCATATTTCGAACCGGGATAAGTATTGATGATATGATAACAGATCATCTCAACAGATTTGAACTCTCCTTTTCGTAACCAGACAATTGCATTATTAAAATCGCGAGCGACAATCGCGTCGTCAATTTTCTGAAGACCTTGTTCGAGTCGCTTCTTTTCTTCTGCGGGCATATCCGGGAAGATATTCAAAGCCGTCATCTGTAGTTGACGCGATTCAGTCAGATTTTTTCCGTCATAAGCTGCCCCCTGGTACGAAGCTTGAGAGACATACGCCCCCAAAACATAGGCATCTTTTGTGTGTTCGCTATCCTGGAATTCATTACGAAGCAACTGATATGTTTCTGCGGCCTCATCATATCGCCCGGTTCGCAGATAATGACTGGCGGTCAGCATCAAAGCATCATCCGCCAAATCGCCGGTCGGATCATTCAGCCAAATCGCTTTCAGAGCTTCCAACGCACGACCCTGGGTATCAGTAAACGGTCGTTTTTTATCGGTCAGATTGAAAAATGAAGGACGCTCGTATTCTTTGTTTTTAATCACCTCAGGTTTAGAAGAAGGTCCATTATCCGTGTACGCTGCCAAGGCGACATCTCCGGTTCGGGTCACTTTGAAATCCATCCAGACCATCGCAATATCGAACAATCGCCGTGTTGCCTTATCCATATGCCGAGTGTTGGGGAACTCTTGTAATAGATTCAGATAGTTTGTTTCCGCCCCAGGTAGTTCCCCTTGCTTGTATTGACTTTCCGCGAGCATAAACAGGGAATCTTCCCGCAATGGCGAGTCGCTGTAATGAGCCTTAAGCTCGTTACGTGATTTCAGAATGTCTTTCCATTTGCGTTTGCGTAAAAAACCAGAGTCATCAAGTGAGTGATCGTCTGCAATTTGATCAAACGCTTTTTCCGCAGCTGCATAATTACCTTGGTCGAACAATTGCTGGGCAGAATTGTACTGAATAAAACCTTTGCTGTTTTCTGATTGCAGCAATTTCGACTGATCATCATGCCCTGCTTGCAGGATTCGCTGCATCGGGCCTTTGATGTCGTCGATGGAGGCTGTTTCCTGATAGCCGTCGCTGAACGGGTCGTGCATTGCAACCGAATTACTGCCAGGCATCATGCTTTGGCAACCGACTGCGCAGCACAACAGCAAGCCGGCTAATCCAGCTTTTTGCCACCTTATATTTTGAGCGGAAATCCGCTTTAAAATCTGTTTCATGTAACTTGCCTTGGCCTCTCTGGGGGTGAGAGATCCGTGGTGAAGAGAACGGAGCCGTTGTGACACACAGAATGGTGTCGCGAAGAGAAGGGAGAGTTTAATGGATAAACTCTGTTTTTTTCGATGCTTAGAATTGAAGATAGCCCAGCATCGTAGGCCGCCGATCGAGTATTTGTGAAATCAATGCAGTCAGTAAATGACGAAATGTCTTGAACTGTGCGGAAGTAATTTCGCCGGTAAAAACTTGCTCGACCGGAGTATGAGCCAGTGCGCGCAACATCGTCAGTAATTCTCCGCTCAAAGGCCGAGAAGAATGTTCTGGTTGACGACATTGCGAACAAAGTAAAACTCCTTGTTGAATCCACAAAGACCATCTTTCACGATCATCCAATACTGGACGACCGCACTGACATTGCTCAAATTCCGGAAGTAATCCCAAGGTTTGTAGTGTTTGTAGTTCAAACCTTAAAACGCAAATGCGATAATCTTCACCAGCCTGAAGATGCTCCAACGTGTGGACCGCAGCTTCATACCAATGAGGATAGGGATCAAATTCTTCCGAACAGGACTGAAGTAGCTCTGCAACATACAATCCAGCGTAGTTTACGTTGACATCACGTGACTGCGACTGAAAGCGGCTGACAAGCTTAGCTTCAGTGAGAATATCGAGACTGGAGGTGGATTTGTGAAGGAAAACTATCTGACATCGTGTCAGTAGGTCAATAGCAGCCTCAAATGACCCCTTGAGACGCTTCGCTCCCTTCGCTAACACTGTTATTTTACCAAAATCGTGTGTAAAAAATGTAACGACGCGGCTCGTTTCGCTGAAATCAGTCTGGCGAATCACAATTCCTTCTGTTTTTTCACTAGAAGACATAAAGACATTAATCCTGGGGAGTCATTTTACGCTAGGCTCGATTTTTTCACTCTGACAAACATTTTTACAAGTTTATAGACTATTTCGAAGCCGAGACTCGACGCAAGTTCTCCTGCTTTTTATTCTCATTAAAAAATAAGACAACATTGATGCATCGAGGCTTTTTCTTTGAAGAGAGCCTCTGGCCTTTTTAGACAAGATCCGTGAGAAATACTATGGGACTTTTACGTTTAATTCGCGAGCGGTTTGGGCCAGCCATTATTATTGCGGCTGTTGTGCTCGGGCCGGGCAGTATCCTGACAAGTTCCAAGGTCGGTTGCCAGTACGGTTACGCGATGCTGTGGGTGATTCTTGGTGCAGCAATTTTAATGATTGGTTCAACAGCTCTGTCTGCTCGACTCGGAGCATCGCTGGATAAAACGTTGTGCGGGGAATTAGCCGAACACCTGGGCAGGCCCGTCGCTGCATTCATTGGTATTGTACTTTTCCTGGTCGTTGCAGGTTTCCAGTCGAGTAACAACCTTGCCGTCATCGCTGCGATTGAACCTTACATATCAAGCGGAGATCAAGCTGCCTCAAACCCTTGGCTGACAACGGGGATATTGCTGGGAGTGAACTTAATTGTCATCGCAGCATTATTCGGCATGAAGCAGCTTTACGCGGGATTAGAAAAACTGATGATTACCTTGATGACCATTATGGTCATTGGCTTTGGAGTCAACTTACTGTTCGCACAACCTTCAATTCGTGATTTGTTCGCGGGGCTGATCCCTTCGCTGCCAGATGGAGGCACCGGCTGGTTGCCCCAGTATTCTCCACCGTTAACCGAACGCCTGACTGAAGAAGGTGCCAAGAGAATTGTTAAAGATCCCTACTGGGCCGTTCAAGGCATGACCGCGACGACGTTTTCGATTGCAGGAGCATTTTATCAGGCCTATCTGGTAAAGGAAAAAGGTTGGACAAAAAACGAACTTTCCAAAGGATTAATGGATTCCGTCACCGGGATTGCAGCTTTGGGCCTGACAACAATGATGATTATGTGCACCGCAGCTGCGGTATTGCATGGCAATATCGATCCTACTTCATTGAAATCGGTGACTGATGTTGCAGGGCAATTAAAACCTTTGTTCGGCGATTTCGCTTCAACCTTGTTTGTGCTTGGACTATTTGCTGGTGCCTTCAGTTCGTTTCTGGTCAATGCAGCGATCGGTGGCGTGCTTCTTGC
>JAESQE010000382.1 GCA_016765335.1 Planctomycetaceae bacterium | reverse complement strand
GGGTTTTTAGAGGTTCCCTTTAATAATATTTCTGAACCACCAAGACTCAAAGACACGAAGAGGTTCATCTGATGCAACATATGATTCGGCTGACTATGATTTTTTCCTTTATGTGTGGCTTGTTCCTTTTATTGCCAGGCGAATTGCTTTTGGCTGGTGAAAAAGTGGAGCCGTTGGCGTACACGATTACGATGGAATCTGTCCTGGAATCGAAACCAGAGACCCACGCTTGGTTTCATCCGCGAGTTGCTGCGATGCATGGTGTGGATGGTTCATCTTCTTCAGAAGTCATGATGACATTCCAGAAGTTATTGCCGGTTTCAGACTATTTTTCCGGTTTGAGTACGATGCAGTATTCAACCCAAAAGAACCAATGGGGCAAGCTGCTTACGCCCCCTGAATTGGGCTGGATTGCCGATACAGACAATGTTGATATTGCAGTCGCTGATGTGACTCCGGTCTGGCATCCCCAGCTGCAAAAAGTGATCGCAGTCGGTGCTCAAGTTCGCTACAACAAAAAGGGGCATCAACTGGATGATGAAATCCGGGCACATCAAACAGCGTTTGCAGTGTATGATCCCAAAACAAAGAAATGGACGCCTTGGAAACGATTGCAGATGCCAGCTGATGCCAAGTTTAACTACGCTCGCAGTGCCTGTGCCCAGTGGCTAGTCGAACCTAATGGCGATTTGCTTTTACCTTTTTATATTGGAAGCAACAGCAAAGATCCTTTTTCAGTATCCGTGGTACGATGTACCTTTGATGGTGCCGATATCCACATCAAAGAACAGGGCAACGAATTGAAGCTGAATATTGCACGCGGGGTTTACGAACCATCTTTGACGAAGTTTCAGAATCGATATTATCTGACCCTGCGAAACGACATCAAAGGTTACGTCACCTCCAGTGATGATGGGATGAATTTCGCCCCGATTAAGCCTTGGACTTTTGACGATGGAAAAGAGCTAGGCAGCTACAACACGCAACAGCACTGGATTTCACACAGCGACGGACTTTTCCTCGTTTATACTCGCCGAGCTGGGAATAACGATCATATTATGCGTCATCGTGCCCCGTTATTCATGGCACAAGTCGATCCACAAAATCTGACCGTACTTCGAGCAACAGAAAAAATTGTTGTCCCAGAAAAAGGAGCCATGCTGGGTAACTTCGGGGCAGCCGAAATCAGCAGTTCCGAATCATGGATTACTGTGGGCGAACGCCGCGACTACAAAAAAATCCCCAAGGAAAAATGGACGTCAAACTTTCTGTACGTCGTAAAAATCAAATGGGAGAAACCAAACCGAGCGATTAATACCAAATGACTAAGCAATAACTCATTTTACCGGGTAGCTCATACGATCCCGCTTGAGGGTCGTGTGAGTGCCGCAGGCACCCGAGAATCGTGTATTGGAGTGACCCTTAAACCCATTCAATGTTTATCGAATGGGGTCAACGGTGATGATGCGTGCGGTTGGCCGAGCCAGGTCAATCATCAACGTTTTATTCGAAATTGCCTCTGAAGTATTTCCAGCTGCATCGCGAGCAGAGAGTTTCAGATGTAGTTTTGGGGGAGCATTGCGAGGCAACGTGAAGGAGTGCGACCCAGTGTTCTTCAGTCCCCCCTCTACCAATTCCCAAGGTCCGTTCAGGTTGCTGGCGTAGTACAACGAAATCGGTTTTTCAGCGGGGTAATCGTCATAGTAATTCCACTGCACGGTCACATGATTAATTTGATCGCCATGCCCCTGCTTACTTTTCAGGAATTCAATGTTCGGTTTTTTTGAATCGACAATGAGATCAATTTGAGGCTTCTGTCCTGGTTGAGGAGGCCGCTCCGAATTTCCCACGCCACTATGAATGCGAAAATGAAATCCGTATCGTCCATCTTCAGGAGTTTCGACCACCATCGGACTTTTCAGATCTTGATCAATGCCGTAACGCCACCACCGGGCTCCATTGTCCTGCGTAATAAATAATTCCACAATGCCGATGCCTGAAGGTCCAACACCTGCCACTTGATATTCGATTNCAAACTGATGAGNCGTCATGTATCGAACAGAGCCTAAGTCGTTATAAGAACTTTGGTAACTCTGCGAAACAGCAGGTCTCTGATTACTCTGAAGTCTGTTTTGCACCTGTTCAACTTCGGGCTGGGCAACATCATTTAACTGAGTAACATTATTTAACTGGGCAGGTACACTCAATTGAGGTTGCATCACCGGCCCGGCTGTGCCCGAGGAGATCTCAATTGAATTTATTTTAGCCAAAGATGCCGGGCCACTATTTGCAGGGGAATCGTATAAGCCTGCAACCAATGCGGGCCGTTGATTCTTTTCAGAAAGATTTTCGAGTTTTACAATTTCTTCTGTAAAATTCCCCGCAGCATCAGCGAAACGACCTCGAATTTCTGGATATTGGTCCGCTCGAATTCGCCAAGCCGTTTTCCCGGCAAGTTGCTTCTTCACATACACCCGATTCCATTTATCATCTGGAGTGTTTCGGAATTCTAATTCCAAAGTACTCACATCAGGATGAGCATCTAAAACACGCCAACTCAACTCCAGTTGACGCCCGGGCGATAATTTAACACTTAAATTTAAGTCTGGCTTCGTTCGATCAACACTGACTTTTAATCCGGGAGAATTCAGAGCCGGCTCTGGATGCATCACTCCGTCTTCATCACTTATTGCAACAGAAAACCAGTACTCACCGTCTGTTTCTGGCTTGTAGATGAATTGATTTTGATTGAGACTGGCTGTCTGCGCCTGTTTCCAAGTTTGTCCACGATTTTGCGATAGAAACAGATGCACTTTTCGCGCATTCAATCGCGTGAGTTCTTGCCGATCAAACCGAAAAGGGATCGAGAACTCACTGCGTGAAGTGACAATTTCTGGTAATTTCTTTGCAGTTTGAGCCTGCGAATTTTCACAAGAAATGAATGTCACTATTAAAGCAGACAGATACAAAAGCTGTCTCATGGCCTTTTCCCCTATGACTCCCCTGGCTCGCGGTCTCGATCAAGAGCAAAATCTCAATCAAGATCAGAACCGGTCTATTACTGGTTTATTCAAATTGATGTTCCCCAACATCAATAGCACAGATGACTTAGGAGCTTTTTCCCTAAAACAAAACGGAAGCGCAGCCCGACCAGTCATTACTACCTGTGTTGACCTTATCGGTTATTCCGGATGGAAGGCTTGAAGCGAATATATGGCAGAGAACAATCTTTCACCAACCAGAGGGAAAAAGGCCACTTGAGCAAGCCATAA
>JAESQE010000381.1 GCA_016765335.1 Planctomycetaceae bacterium | reverse complement strand
GCAAGGACATTAGGGAACATCCAACGCGCAAACAAATATGCGAAGCGTATAAATCCGAACATAAAAAAACTCTCCTGCCTCGAAGAGACAGAAGAGTTTTATTTTTTCACAGGTTTGGATTATCCGAGGAGGGATAATACCTGAGAAGGATTCTGGTTGGCAATTGACAACACTGAGATACCTGCTTGTGACAGGATCTGAGATTTCGTCAACAGAGCTGTCGTTTCTGCAAAGTCGGTATCGACGATTGCAGAACGAGCTTCAGAAATGTTTTCCAACGCAATACCGAGTGAGTTGATATTGGTATCGATCACGTTTTTCTGAATCGCACCAAGACGACCACGAAGTGTGGAAACCCGGCTAATGGATTGTTCAACAATATCTACTAAAGCTGAACCAGGAACTTCTGGCCCGATATCGAGCAGAGATTTTCCAGCACCAGAACCAAGTTCGAACAACTTACCAGCGACACCACCGAGTCGAGCCGTATTAACGGCTTCGATTCCGATACCGATCTGACCAGCTGCTGATACTTCCTGACCAATCTGGAACAGTGAACCACCACCAGTAATGGTGATCACTGCTCGTCGTCCCTTGACGTTGTTGTCTTCGTTGAAGCTCAACTCAGCATCCAGGGAGAAGGTCTTAATTCGGGCACGCAAACCAGAGGTCTGTGCAACCTGACCATTAATCGAAGCTTCCAGGTCTTCCCCGGTATCACGGGATACTTCAGTGATGTTGTCTGTGTTTGTGGTATTGAACGCTCCAGAAAGTACGTTGATCGCAACGAATTCGCTGTCACCGTAGTCTGAACTTCGCAAGTTCAAAATTCGGCTGGCAACGTCCACAGTACCCTGAGACTGTGCACTGACAACTTCTGCACCACTGCCTTCGACATCGACACTGACCAAAGCACGGGCAGTAGCTGCTCCGTTGCTGGTGTCGGTTTGCAGGAAGGTTCGGATATCGTCAGCAGTTGTGGTGACGTTACCGTACTGATCGGTTGCCAGGTTAACGGTAATCGTGTTATCAGCTGTACCGGTTTGGGCCACTGAAACAGACAGCGTAGCATTTGCTGCTGTTGTGGATGCAAACGTTACATTAACAACTCCCTCGGTACCGTAGGCACGTGAATCGTTGAAGGTAATGTCGTTGTTATTGCCATCGTTACCACCAATCAGCTGTGACGCTGAAGTTCCTGCGGTAAAGATTGAAGTACTGGCAGCATCCCCTGTGAAAGCAGAAGCCGCGACGAAGGACTGAGCTGCGACAGCATTGGTTGAAGTTCCAGAATTAACCAACGCGATGACATTTGCAATAGTTGAAGTGTTGGCACCACTTTGACGACCGATTTGGACCGTCACAGTCGTATCGCCAGTTTCGGCATTGGTGACAACACTAGAAACAGCCAAAGCAGCTGTCGTTGTGGCTGCATCAACAAACTGAACGAAAACTTCTCCGCCCAAAGAGGCAACCGAACCACCAGCACCACCGCCTCGGTTATCAGAGAATTTGATATCCGAAATATCTCCACCACCGGTTAGTGCTGCTGATGCTGCTGTGGCTGCAACAGTAGATCCAGTCCCCTCTGCTGTCGCATCGACAACAGCTTGAGCTAATACCGCATTCGCAGAGGTTCCACTATTAATCAGTGTTGCAATCTCAGCGACTGTAGTCGAGACTGCGGTTGTAGTTGTATTACCTAATTCAATGGTAACGGTTGTGACACCACCTGCTGTGGTAACAGACGATACACCAAGTGCTCCTACTGTTGTAGCATTTGCTAATACAACATTAACCGTTCCGCCGAGTGAAGCATCAGTACCGAGTGATGCTGTAGCACGAGCATCAGTAAAGGTTAATGACCCAACTGAAGTTGAGGCAGCAACAGACAATGTATTGGCAACTGCGGTACCTGTTTGGATGTTTGTAGCACCTTGCTGGGCACCTTCGGTGAGTGTCAAACCAGCATCAAAGCTGGCAACAACTCCGGTCACATCAGACGCTGCATTGACAGCCTTCTGAATATCAGAAGACGTACTGTTTGCACCCAGGAAAATCACCTGAGAACCGTTGGAACCAGAAAGTTCGATCGTTGCGGCTGTGCTCAAGCTACCTTCCAGGTAACGCAGCTCTGCTTTTTCAGCTTGTTTTGTGATCGCAGCTTCGATTTCGATGGTCGAGCTGGAACTGAAAACAGCTTCATGAATCTGGAAGTCGTTCAGTTTGGCTGAATCGCCGTTGGTTAACTGTGTGACGAATGCTTTCGAACCATCGATCAGTTTATCACCAGCAAATGTGGTGTTAGCAGAAATTCGGTTCACAGCAGAAAGAGCTGCATCAACCTGTAGCTGATTCGCTTCAATTTCTGATTGGGACAATGCACCACTATTCAGTGATTCTTGAACCAGTCCACGCACCTGATTCAACAGGTTGTTAATTTCGCCAAGTGCTGCATCCGCAGTCGCGAGTACGTTGTTAGCTCGCGAACTGTTTTTGATTGATTGCTCAATCGCAGAGATCTGAGATCGCAGTGTTTCCCCTGCAATCAAANCCGCAGGGTTATCTTTACCGGAGTTGATTTTCAAACCGGTTGATAATCGTGTCAGTGCGGTGTTTTGCAAGTCGTTAGCACGGTTCAAACTTCTTAAACCCCGCAACGCTGCGACGTTTGTATTAATCCTCGTCATAGTAAATCGCCTTTCCTACTTTGTTTGGCTGAGCCTTACCTATATTAATTGAGGCAGGCCAGTAACCTGGGTGAGTAAATGTTTTCTGTTTTTGTCATTTCTGACGGCACTCAAACTTTCTTCAACGAAAGAATCTCCAGGACTGGCTTCCCATGCCTATGGACACCCCGCATACATCTTCGCTTAAACCATTAGATTTCCTGAAATCCCGAATAAAAGATTCAAAGGAGAATCTCGTAAACTTGGAATAAGACTCATTAACAGCACAGATGTAATATCCGCGCTGCAAGCAACATCGGCAAAAACAAATGCTAGCTATCATTAATTGATCGGCTTTCCGTATGCGCCACTTGAGTAGCTTTGGTAAAATATTCAAAATAAGCAAAAAGAGGTAAATAGATAGAATATAGCCGACCCGGAACGTATGAGGGGATAGGAAAACCTTGACTATGGGCAGGGAATACCTGCATCGGCAGTTTGTAGGTTGGGATAGCGCCAGCGTATCCCAACAAAAGCAAGGGGGTGTTTGCAACAAAATGTGTTACAGATCTATTGGAATTCGCAACGACTTTCCAATACCGCACCACAACAAAATGTTGGGATACGCATCCGCTATCCCAACCTACAAAACTAGGGATGCGTGGTGGAATGGGGAGTCTTCGGCAGCAAGCAGGAGTCTTATGAAGGACTGAACCCCAGCCAAAATTGGCTGGGCCACCTTGGCCTCTTTCTATTAGTCGAAACATTCCAGTGAGCGGCAAGGTGTTAGTCGCCGGTGTTTTGATTTGATCTCGCGATTTCAATTGGGGCTGTTGGAGTTCACGCTTTAGCGTGCATTTGCGTATTTGTCCGCGTTTAACATTTCCTGAATTCTAGACAGTACTAAAGCAAGTGGACTGACAAAATACGCTAAAGCGTGAACTCCAACAAATCGCATTGGGACATTTGTTAATCAGATCATGCATAAAGAGAACATTGACCGGCTGCTAGCGTCTTGCCGCTTACGATACCCAAAGCAAATGAATAAAAGGGTGGCTGGGGCGCAAAGA
>JAESQE010000380.1 GCA_016765335.1 Planctomycetaceae bacterium | reverse complement strand
GCTTAGCCCGAGGTCAATGCAGAAATAGAATGTCGAAATAAAAAACCCCGAGCTGGTTGGCTCGGGGTTTTTTATTGAAGGTAATCAGATGAAGAAGGACTACTCTTTATCTTTTGGATGAGGACGTCCTTCTCCTGGTCGGCGATCTCCACCGGGTTTTCTGCCATGAGGTGGGCCGCCACGTCCGCCTCGCATTGATTCCATCATTTTCTGAATCTCTTTTTGTTCGAGTTGACCATCGCCATTGCTGTCAATGCGATCAAAGTTCTCTTTCATTCGGCCGGGAGCTTCTTCTTTACTGATTTTCCCGTCGCCGTTTTTGTCGAGTTGTTTGAACATTGCTTCCCGGTCTGGTCGTGCCCCTTGGCCTGGACCACGACTGCCACGGAAACGTTCCATTAGTTTGCGAATTTCTCCTTGATCCAGAAAGCCATCCGAATTTGCATCGGCTTTATCGAAGTGCTCCTTCATCGGGCCTCGTGCTTCTTCTTTGCTGAGCTTGCCATCACTATTGGTGTCCAGTCGTTTGAATAATTCTTCTGGGCCAGGACGATGGCCATCGCGAGGTGGGCGATCTCCCGCACGTGGTGGTTTGTCTCCATCGCGTGGTGGGTGTCCTTCTGGACGATGCCCTTGTCCTCTACCTCGGTCGCCTTCGCGTGGTGGTCTCCCTTGATGTCCTCCGCGATGACCATGTCCACCAGGATGCGCGAATTCTTCAGGAGTCAGAACCCCATCGTTGTTTTTATCAAGTTGTTTCAAAGCTTGTGTTGCATTTTTCATTTCTTCAGTAGAAATTTTGCCATCGCTGTTGGCATCCAAAGCTTTGATGATCGCTGGTGGTCCCATCGGACCTCTCGGACCATGATCCCCGTCTCCGGGTCGTCCACCGCCAGGGCCACCTGGTCCACGCCCTCGCCCTCCTTCTGGTGGTGCAGCAAACACCATCGCGGTTGCTGACAAACCAACTAAACACAAACCAACCAAGCCATGAATTCGCATTTTCATCTCTCCAGCTTCTAAAACTACCCAAAAACATAATCTGTGAGTTGAATCGATTTCAACGTTAGAAACAGATCGCTCAGCACTGCTCATTTTTGCAACGCTGTAGGATATCTAACAATAGTAAACGCTAATGGTTTCGCGTATTCCACACGGTTTTCCAAAACAGAAGCAACTAAGGGAGCCTCTCTTAATCCAAATGGGGCACAGACATTTTGTGTCTGTTTCGTTTGAGCATGCCTTCAATTCAAGGCAGACAAGCATTTTTACCTTCCGCTCGCAATGTCTTTTTGAATTATTAAAGGTTCTCTTAACAAGCAACCGAAGAAGCTGACTTTCTTGTTTCCATCGCGGCTTGTTTTTAGTGATGACTGTGCAAATCCAAGTCATGTTTTACCATCATTTCGACCAGTTCTTCGAAGCCGATGGTCGGTTCCCAGCCCAGTTTTTTTTTCGATTTGGAGGCATCTCCCAGCAACAGATGCACTTCGGCTGGTCTATAAAACCGAGGATCTTTAATAACGTAGTCTTCATAATTGAGGCCGGCAAATTCAAAAGCGAGCTGGCAGAATTCACGTACCGAATGAGTTTTACCTGTCGCGACAACGAAATCTTCCGGGGTTTCCTGTTGCAGCATCAGATGCATCGCACGCACATAATCGCCAGCAAATCCCCAGTCTCGTTTTGCTTCCAGGTTTCCCAGTGGGAGTTCGTTCAGCTCCCCATTTTTGATCCGGGCCACATGCGAGGTGATTTTTCGTGTCACAAATTCGAAACCTCTGCGGGGCGATTCATGATTAAACAGAATCCCCGAACTGACATACATATCGTAAGCTTCGCGATAATTTCGTGATAAATCGAAACCCGTCACTTTAGAAATCCCGTAAGGCGAACGAGGGTAGAACCGCGTGTTTTCATTTTGAGGTACTTCATCTGCATGACCGAACATTTCGCTTGATCCAGCAAAGTAGAATTTGCAGCTTGGCACCAGGCGACGGGCACACTCCAGCATGAAATGAGTCCCATCGATGTTGGTTCGAAACGTGGAAAATGAATCATCAAACGAATACGAAACAAAACTTTGGGCAGCTAAATGATACAGCTCATCCGGCTGGACTTCGGAAACCACGCTGAACAAACTCGGGAAACTTTCCAGCGAAGCAGCGTGTAGATGCAACTTATCGAGATTTCCAGCTAGTCGAACGAGTCGATGTGCTGAATCTTCTAACGCCACCCGACGCACAATGCCATGCACTTCATAGCCCAAATCGAGCAAATGATCTGCCAGATAAGAGCCATCTTGCCCTGTAATTCCCGTTATTAATGCACGTTTCATGATAAACCTTTACATACTTCTTCTACTTCAAAACACCTGATCGCACATTTCATCAGCAAAGGCTGATCAGTAATCTCGACACAAACCCGCTTCTACAGTTCATCATAGGGATAATAAGAGCACACGGAAACTGGTGAATGCTCGAACCCGGTTAAGAAAAGGGCTTGTTCCGTGGGCAAATTCTGCTGTGTGAGAATTAATTTGCGTTCGGACTGTTTTTCCCACAGAAAGTCCTATAATACCTGCTGTTTTCTAAATAGGCATTTAATAGACTATTTAAGATCTGTAAACACGCAGACTTCTTTCAAAATCTTAATAAACGGATCTCTTCAATGAGTCACAGCGACCCAAACAAACAATACGTTTTGCCTCCTGTTGGAACAAATCCTTCTACAAATTCAGAAGGGACTAATCCCGGCAGCTTCGCGTTGCCTGCGAAACTTGCTCCCGGGCCCGAAGGCGCACTCACTTACGCTTCGCCTGATACCCCCGGCATGCCCCCCGCTTCTGAAAAGACCGCTTGGGATTTCATGCCGGAAGATTGGACGATTCGTCCAGGCTTTGAAGAAAACTATCACTGTGCAGAAGCCTGGCAGATTCCCGAGGGTTTTGAAGCAATCACTCAACTGGAAAGTGCTCGCCGGGGAATCGTCACTCCCGAAATGGAGCGAGTCTCACAGCGAGAACCGCATCTTACAGCTGAGCAGGTTCGGGACGAAGTTGCAGCCGGACGAATGGTCATTCCTGCCAACACCGTGCATTTGGCTCACAAGCTCGATCCGATGTGTATCGGTCGGGCATCGCTGACAAAAGTGAATGCCAATATGGGAGCCTCCCCGGTTTCTTCAGGAACCGATGAAGAAGTTGAAAAACTGCATTGGTCCCTTCAATGGGGAGCAGACACCGTGATGGATCTTTCTACCGGAGGAGACATCGATGGTTGCCGAGAAGCGATCATCCTCAACAGTACCGCACCAATCGGAACCGTTCCCATTTACTCGATGATTATCGGACGAAAGCTCGAAGATTTAACACACGAAATAATTCTCGATTCATTAGAGCATCAAGCCCAGCAAGGGGTCGATTATTTTACGATTCATGCGGGTGTCTTGCATGAGCATTTACAGTATGTGAAAGATCGATTAATCGGAATCGTTTCACGCGGCGGGTCGCTACTCGCTAAGTGGATGTTGGACCACGATCAGGAAAACCCGATGTACGTGCTTTGGGAGCAAATTTGTCAATTGATGCGTCGTTACGATGTCACGTTCAGTATCGGCGACGGATTGCGACCGGGTGGATTAGCGGATGCAACCGATCAAGCACAACTGGCCGAACTTTGTGCATTAGGCGAACTCACCGAGCGGGCCTGGAAGCAAGGCGTGCAAGTGATGGTTGAAGGACCGGGGCACGTTTCGTTTGATCAAATCGAATACAACATGAAGCTGCAACGCAACATTTGCCACGGGGCACCGTTTTATGTGCTCGGCCCGTTGGTGACCGATATCTTCCCGGGTTACGATCATATCACCAGTTGTATCGGCGCGACCGCAGCTGCGTATCATGGAGCTGCGATGCTCTGCTACGTGACCCCCAAAGAACACCTCGGCTTACCGAAAAAAGACGATGTCAAGCAAGGCTGTGTTGCTTACAAAATTGCAGCTCATGCAGCCGATATCGCCTTGGGAATTCCGGGAACTCGTGATCGTGATGACGAATTGACCAAAGCTCGTGCTGCGTTGAACTGGGAAAAACATTTCGAACTCAGTTTCGATCCCGATGTCGCTCGTGCTTATCATGATGAAGATCTCGATGTTGATACCGATTTTTGTGCCATGTGTGGTCACGATTGGTGCAGCGTACGTATCTCACGGGAAATCGTGGAATTCACATCCGGGAAAGATGCGAATTATGCCTGGGACAAAGCGAAAAAGACAGCTGCGTTAACACCCGAGCAGCAGGAAATCCTCAAGCAACGTGGCGTTCTCAGCCCTGATGAAATTCATAAGCTGGCCTCAAAAACAAAAGACAAAATGCAACCCGAAGACGACAAAGCATCCTGCCACAGCGATTTCGTCGATACCGATGCAGCCAAGCAAATCCAGGAAAATGAAGCCGTCGAATTAGATGCCAACTAGGCTGGTATTTGATTGATCTGGGTAGCTCACACGATCCCGTTTGAGGGTCGTGTGAGTGCCGTAGGCACCCGAGGATGGTACCAGTCGATTTCATCGCAAATAATGCAAATGTAATATTGCGTTCCGTTCAAAGACAAACAACGAACCCGCATTAACAATCCTTCTGGTTGCTGCGCAACCCGCTAATACACGAAGAATAATCAGTACAATCTGGTTCCGCAGTCGCGTCACTCTCCCGAGTTTCGCTAACAAATCCAGAAACTCCTACCTGGATGAGTTTTTCAGGATCGCCTTGGTAAATCCAATAAAAAACCCCTCATTCAGAAATCTGAATAAGGGGTTTTTTTCGCTTCTCTACTTAATCAGAAAATTACACACCAGAGAATGGATGTGAAGCAGTGTCTTTCTTTGCGATCATTTCGTCTGCAGAAGGCTCGTTTTTCATAGCTCGTTCGATAGACAATTTTGTCGCTTCGTAGTTGTACTCGAAAATCTTCTTGTCGTCTTCAGCTTCCCAGTGAATGAATACACCACAAACGATGACTAAGTCTTCGACTTGATCCTTTGGGATGGTTCCATTAGCAACGCAATCAGCAACAGCTTTTGCAACAGCATACTGTGCAGGTCCAAACATTTGGACGGCTTGCTTAGCTCCTTTGATTGTTACTTTTGTGGTCATCACAGTCGCAGGTTTGACAGCCAGGTTAGGCTCTAAAACAGCCAGCAAGTTGCTGTGTCCCTGAGTCTGCTGTGCCAAGGCGTTGGCAAATGCCGTTCCTACAGGACCTTCTTTTTCACCAATCAAAAGATCGATGTGTGCAACTTCATTACCTTCACCAACAAGTGCTTCACCAATACGCATTACCATGGACTCGACTCCCCTGTCTGTTCAAATAGTCTCAAAACTTTGTAAGTCATCACGATAGATGATTCAATTCACATCGAAGAGGAACCTCTCAAGCGGTTAATCGCCGGACCATGTACCGCATTGAATCAATCCTCAGTAGTTGTGAATATCAAGTTTCAACAAAAAATGCCAGTATGAGACGGCTTTCTGGGAAAACAAAACGATATTTACTACCCATCTGTACAGGTTCTTCTTACTTTCGAGTGCGTGCTGCTCGCGATTTGGCTGCAATTTGGCTGAGCACTTGCTGGGCTCTTTGCACGCCGTCGACTTGGGCAGATGCCTGGGTGGCTGACATACTTTGCATCAAATTCTGAATCAACTTGCGATAAGCTTCAAATTCGTGTTGAACCTGTTTAATTCCCTCAAACGGTGTCTTGTTGGTGATGAACTGCTGATGGATTTGCGCCAATCGCTGCCTGTTTCCTGCGTTGCTCGTCATGCCGATATCATGTTCTTTGAGGTAGCGGGAAACTCGCGATGACATATCTCGCAACCATCGTCGAGCATCCTGCCAGGAGCGAATCTCTAATTGGCTGGCATGTTGATTCTCTTCAGGGTTCAGATCTCGGTTTAATACATTCAGTCGACCAAACAGTCCATCGAGCTGTTTTCGCAGAGCCTTTAATTTGGATTCGATGTGCTGGATCGCGGTCCAATCCATTTCAATGGATCGAAAAAGTGTACCCAGACTGTCATCAATCAGTCCGCCTGAAACATTCGCTGTTTCCGGGGATGCAACCGCCGGAGTTGCCGTTGGTGCTCCAGTCGCGTTGGCAAGAACAAAGTGAATCGAAGGATCTGCTACTGCTCCCGGCGAATTGATTGGCTGATGAAGAACAGGATGATCTTTGCAGGATGTTTCAATTGGATTTCCAAAAACGGAAAGCATCACCAGTTGATCAACATCAATTTGCACCGCATTAAGTAGTTGCAACAGCGTTATAGGCTGCGATGCGATTGTTGCCTGAAAAGTTTCCGGAGGGATAGAAATGGTAAGTTGGTTAGCCATCCCTTGCGGTTTGAACCATGCCCAGACAATACTAGAGGGACCAGATGATTGTGAAGGAGCAGTCGCCTGGTCACAAACAAGCGGGATTGGCTCCCATGCCGTTGAAGCCGGCCTGCGATGAAAAGCAAAGGCAGGCGGTTGATTTTCGGAATGGGATGGAGGACTTGATTCGTTCATAAGTTCAACGGGGCATTAACATCATCGATTGATTTTCGGGGAATTGACAACCTTGCATCAGATCCGCAATGGCAATTCCAACGACTAACATTTAACGGCAGCAACTTCTTGTTGGACTAAACTTCCTGAGTTTTTTATTTAAAGTTTAACAGATAAAATTGTAGAGACGATCTCATCATTCTAACAGAGAGAGACATTCTGATGAAACAAAAACTCGTGCATATTCAACTGGTCTGCTTGTTTTGTTTTACTTTGCTGGGGATCAATACTCAACTGGTCAACGCAGAAGATCGATTGCCTAACACCGGGACTTGGGATTTCGAAGGAGTGCCTTCTTCTGGGATGGTGGAGGGGATTGATCGGTTTCTACTTTCTGAAACAGAAGCGGCCTTGAAAAATCGCACAGCTCACTGGAATCGTGATCTTTCTTCCGTTGAGGCTTATCAAAAATCCATTGAAAAGAATCGAACTGATCTTTCCTGGATACTCGGACTGCGGGACGAACGAATTCCGTTTGAGTCTCCCGAGATGATTGAAACTCTTAACAATGTTGCAAAAATCGGGACTGGCCCAGGCTTCGATGTTTTACGCATTCGCTGGCCTGTTCTTAACGGTGTCGCCTGGGAAGGCTTGCTTCTCGAACCACATGAAGCTCCGGCCGCCCATGTGATTGCCATTCCAGATGCTGGGCAATCACCAGAGATGATGATCGGTTTGCAACCGGGGATTGCAACTGAATCTCGCTTTGCGCTGCAACTTGCAGCCCAGGGAATTCGCGTCATTATTCCTGCTGTGATTTCCAGAGAAGTGCACACCAGGCGCAGGGCAGAATTAACAGATCGCGAATTTGTGTATCGCTCCTCTTTCAACATGGGACGCCAACCGCTCGGTTATGAAATCCAGGCAATCCTTGCCATTGTTGATTGGGTAGCAACTTACACACCAAAACAGAATGATACATTTAAAGAGAAACCTTATCCACTAGTCGGCGTCATCGGCTGGGGAGAAGGTGGGCTACTAGCGTTAATGTCAGCTGCGGTTGATCCACGAATTGATGCTGCACTTGTCAGCGGGTATTTCGGGTCACGTCTGCAAACCTGGCAGGAACCCATTGATAGAAATCTGTTTGGCATCCTCGAACAATTTGGTAATGCAGAAATCGCAGCTTTAATTTCCCCTCGTCGACTGATCATTGAGGCAGCAAAAGGCCCCGAAGCAACATTCCAGACAAAAAATGGCGCACCAGGTCAACTTGTTTCACCCAAGCTACAAGAAGTTACCCAGGAATTTAATCTTACTAAAAGTCTGTTGAAGCAAGGTCCGTTATCTAAGAATTTGAAATTAATCAATTCCGGTAAACAGCCAGAATCTTACATTTCATCAAGCACTGTGGCAGTATTCCTGAAAGCTCTGCAATCCAGTTCTCAAACGAAACCGGAACCAGCATCGATCAAAGTGGAAGGAAAACCTGTCTCTAAAGAGATTACCTCCCAGCGACAAGCACGACTCGTTGATCAACTGACACAATACAATCAGGAATTAATGGAACGTGGAGCAGATGTTCGTCAAGAGTTCTTCAAGGATCTGGATACGTCCTCGTTAGAAGCGTACAACAAAACTGTCGAACCTTACCGTGACTACTTTCGCAAGAAAGTGATTGGTCACTTCGATCAGGACTTGCTTGAGCCAAAACCAAGAACTCGAAAAATCCTGGAGCATGAAAAGTGGACCGGCTACGAAGTCATGCTCGATGTCTTTCCTGAAGTGTTCGCTTATGGCATTTTGCTTGTCCCTAAAGATATCAAGCCGGGTGAAAAACGTCCGGTTGTTGTTTGTCAGCACGGTTTGGAAGGCGTGCCTTTAGACGTGATCCAGAAATATCATTATGCCTACCACGATTCTGCTGCAAAACTGGCAGAGCAGGGAGTCATCACATTTTCCCCACAGAATCCGTACATCGGCAAAGATCTTTTCAGAACGCTGCAACGCAAAGCGAACCCGCTGGGCAAAACGCTGTTCTCCGTGATTGTTCCCCAGCACGAACAGATCACACGATGGCTGGCTACATTGCCTCAGGTCGATCCAAAACGCATCGCGTTTTACGGCCTTTCCTACGGCGGAAAAAGTGCAATGCGAATTCCGCCTTTGGTTTCGAATTATTGTCTTTCGATTTGCTCAGCTGATTTCAATGACTGGGTTCGAAAAAATGTTTCTACCAATGACAATTTCAGTTATATCTGGACCGGAGAATATGAAATTTTCGAATTCGATCTGGGGAGCACTTTTAATTACGCAGAAATGGCTTCGCTAATCGCACCACGACCATTCATGGTCGAACGCGGTCACTTCGATGGCGTTGGGACAGATTTCTGGGTCGCGGCAGAGTTCGCAAAAATCCGCTACCAGTACCAGGCCAAACTCGGCTTAATAGACAAAACCGAAATTGAATGGTTCGTCGGCCCTCACACCATCAACGGCGAAGGCACCTTCAAATTCCTGGAAAAACATCTACAACATCCCATCAAAAGTTTTTCAGAGGAGTAATACGCATTCGCGTTTTAAAACATTTACATGCCACACACTCTTATTCGAGGTCATCTTATTTCTATGCGTATCACGTACATACTACTCGCATCGCTGCTTTTGCTTTCGTCTTCCGTGAACGCCCAGGAGCATGTTCTGCTGGATGAATCTTTCAATGAAGATGACCTGCCAAAATCGTGGAAGCCGGGTGGTCGCAAGGGGGCATTTTCGGTTCTCGATAACGCATTACGAGCAGTTGCAGCTCCAGGGGATAACCATGGTCCCAGCATCGGCATTCCGATTGATGCTCATGACGTTGCGTTAGATTTCGACTTCAAGTTTGTCAAACCTGGGTACCTGCTTTGTCTGATCGATGGGGACAGCCAATTTTCTGGCCAGGCGCATTTACTCCGCTTTGCGGTCACAAAAAAACAAGTACAACTGATGCAGGATCGTGGCGATCCGGCTTCGAAGATCGCGCAGAAGAAATTGCGAGATCAAAATGGTGGCAAACGAATTCGAGCAACCAAAGCCCAGCTCGCAGACGATTCGTTCTACCGCATCGAGCCGATTGCCAAGCGGGCCGCTACAGCCATCGATGGGGACTGGCATCACGTCAGCATTGTTTTGAAAGGTAATCGGGTGATCGCAAAAATCGATAACAAAGAACTCTCAGGCACCGGCACAGTACTAGATGTCAAAAAATCAAAACTCGTATTCCTCGTCTCGCAAACAGCAGACATCCGCATCGACAACGTCAAACTCAGTGAGTTCAAGAAACGTTAATTGAAGCTCTCTGAAATTCAATTTTCAGACCGGGTAGCACAGTCAATCTCGTTTAGGGTTGCCGTAATTGCTTCGGGCTGACACAAAAGAAGAGTTGTTTTATTGTAAGGATCTTTGTCTCGTCCCCGGGCAAACCAACATGCAATCTCAAAAACAAATCACGAATAAACAGACAAAATCAGCAAGTCTTACTTGCAGGAGCATGATACGGGCGATGTTCCTGATTCGAATCTGTGTGCCGGCAATCGCCTGGCTTTTATCGATTTCCTCGTGAGACAATGCAGCCGATTTGATGCCCACCGAATCCGAGGGAAAGTTTAAGGCCCTTGTTGAGCGACGCTGGCTGAGGTTGAGAAAGTACCGGGCGAATTGGGCAGCATGGATCGAGCTGATCCAGGTTGGTGATCGGCGGAATGATTTGGTCTCGCATCGACAACAAAAGCCAAGCCAGTTCGATGCTCCCCGCTGCTCCCAGAGCATGACCATGAGCGCCCTTGGACGCGGTGGCCCAAGGCTGTTTTGCGTTCGAGCCAAACTGCGATTCGACAGCACAGGCTTCTACTAAATCGTTACTGTGAGTGCCTGTGCCATGCAGGTGGAGCAAGTCGATATCGGAAGGGGAACAATCTGCCTGCTGGAGCAGATCGCGTAGCAAACGGTTCAGTGTCGTGCCTTGGGGGTCGAGCTGCGTCAATCCTGTGGGGTCGTTATAACTGACCCCCGCTTGCCAACGAGCATAACATTTTTCCGGACGAAACCATCGGGAGTCGTCACGCATCAACACAAACATGGCTCCGCCTTCTCCGATGACAAATCCACTGCGGCTGACATCAAATGGTTTACACGCTGCCTGTGTCGGTTGCTTGAGTGATGCCAGGATTCCGAGTCGCCGGTAAGAATTGAGTACAAACTGATTCGCAGACGCATCGACACTTCCCGCCAAAACGAGATCACAATCGCCCTGTTGAAGTAGCCGAACTCCTCGCAGAACCGCATCGAGCCCTGTTGCACAAGCAGAAACCGGACACAAAGATGGTCCTGTCATCGCGAAGTGGCTTCTCACATGAGACAAAGGACCAGAAGGCCAGATCGAAGGAAAGGGTAATTGCGATTTTTCATCGGAAGCCGTTTGACTGGGGGAGCAGTAATCATCCAATGGCCCTTTACTGGTGCCAATCACACAGGCAAAACGTGGTTCACGAAGCCGTGTGGAATCAAGCAAGCCAGCATCTTCAAGAGCTTCGCAGGCAACTTTCAAAGCGATCGCATTGAGCCTGCCTACTTTTTTGTGCTGTGGAATCCAGTCGTCAGACAAGCAAAGCGAACCGAGGGACTCAGTTGTATTGGGCAATGGTTGGGATTGTTGCTTTTGATCTCGGCAAAGCAGTTGTTGCCAGCTTTGCTCGCGAGATTCCCCTAAGGGGCTGATCAATCCAATTCCGGTTATTGCCACCCCCATAAGAAACTACACAGACTTTGATTGTAATGGTCACCAACAGGATTATCGTCTGTTTGCAGATCGACAAACCGCAAACAAGGCTCCGCCAATTCCAGCGGCTAAAAGTAAATAATTGATATACGGCAGACCCGCTCCACCGGAAGCCGCTTGGGCAAGTGTCAGCATCATAGAATCACCTGATACACATTCGCGATTTGTTAGCGAGTTGGATGTTTCCCGGGCCTGAATCAGAACAAGGCCGCGGTCAATCATACATCGCAGGTTTTGATTTAATTTGGCATGAAAAGTTCAATGAAAGAGTAAACACATTGGCGTACTAAATTGCTGTCAGTGAGGATTCCTGAGGAAATAATTTCCCCAATGGAAACCGTAACTGCTGGTATTGTTGTGTCGGAACCCAAACCGTTTGCCAGCTGGGAGACCGCTGTTTCATCATTTTTCGGTATTCGTCCAGCCAGACACCATAAAAAGCATACCGTTTTGATTGATAACTGACGACCGAATCGCTCGGTTCACCAGAAAAATCTCCTATTAATTCATAAGCAAACACCAGCAAACTACGGAAATCATTGCCAAAGACCTTCTGCCATTGTGTCAAACCATGAATATCTTCCACAGTAGCCCAGTTTTCCCAGGAGCGTCCAGCAAGACGTTTTCGACCTTTGATATCAACCAGCAGATTCGTTGAACTCTCACAATAGACGATAAAATCCATCGATTTTAATGAGGCATCTTTCAACAGTGCCCGCCGCGATTCATCCACGGCCACGTAAGCTGTGCGTTGTATACGCAAATATTCTTCAAACGCAGCTTCATAATGGTTAGTGCGGATCATGTAGCATTACCAGGGCCATGTAAGAAGATAAGACACCGTAAAAAGAATAAGACACAGTAAAAGATAAAACACCGCAAAAGAAGTTGACATCATTGCACACCCATCGTAAACCGAAGGTGCAACGATGTCAACTAGTGCGATTGCAAGGGAACAAAAAACGGCTCATGTATTGATTGACAATACCATTTTATGCTTCGAGCAAGGGGTGGCTGGGCGCCAATCGATTGTTGAGGGAACCTCTATTAATAGAATATCAAAGGTTCTCGAACACAGTTTGGTTATAAACACAGTTCAAAAACCCCCTCTCACTCCCCCTTCGTAAGGAGGAGAACCAATTAATAGAGGTTCCCTTAAGCTATTGTGTAAAGGCTCAAGCCAGTTCGGTTATCGTTTACTTCTTATGACGAATTTTAGCTCGCATGCGTCTCTTTTTACGCCCAATTTTGCGCCGTCCCTTGCCCGATTTCTTAGTACCCATGCAAAAAAGTTCCCACTCATGTGATCGTAAGTATAGATCTTCTTGTTGAAAAGTTAATGAAAATTCCGAAATGAAATTATAGGGAGGGCTTCTCCAAAAAACAACGCTCGGCAAGGAAATTCACAGATACTGGTAGAGGTAGCTACTTTGGCAGTGATCGTGTGGACATGTCATGAGGCGGGGCAGGCTGAAGTATGGGTGTGCGTCCGAAATTCACGACGTCACCAACCGTCTTTGAGGTGTCACAAATCGCAAGGGCAGTGGGGGATTATGAGAAATCCCACTCTGAATAGAGCTTGGCTCGGAATTCGTGCCATTCATCTTGCTTTGTGGCCTCTTCGACTTTTTCGGTAGTG